>JBDLIZ010000157.1:0-9835 GCA_039714615.1 Pseudomonadota bacterium
ACGACAGCTTCACTGTATCGGGAGGTACGCTGAGTGGCACGGCGGATGGCGCAGCTGGCACGGACACCCTGATCGGTGATTCCAGCTACAGCATCACGGGCGCGGACAGCGGTACGTCCGGCAGCGTGACTGCCTTCGCCAATATCGAGAACCTGACGGGTACGGCCAATGCGGACAGCTTCACGATCAACGGCGGTACGCTGAGTGGGACAGTGGACGGCGCCGGTGGCATGGATGCCCTGATCGGTGACAGCAGCTACAGCATAACGGGTGCGGACAGCGGTACGTCCGGCAGCGTGAATGCCTTTACGAGCATCGAGAACCTGATAGGCACGGGTGGCAGCGACAGTTTCACGGTGAGTGGTGGCTCACTGAGTGGTACGGTGGACGGTCTGGCCGGTACGGATACGCTGGCCGGTGATACTAGCTACAGCATAACGGGTGCGGACAGCGGCACATCCGGCAGCGTGAACGCCTTTGCCAATATCGACAACCTGACCGGCACGACCGGTGACGACACTTTTACCTTCTTAGTGGGCGGTTCCCTGAGCGGTTTGATCGACGGTCTAGCTCAGACGACGGCTGATACAGTGGATTATTCAGCGCTGTCGGGACTTACACTCACACTGGGCATAGGATTCACTGATATCGAGAATCTTCTCGGTGGTGGCGTTGGTTTTACCCTGGTGAACGGCAGTAACTGGACCATCACCGGGGCGGATGACGGTACTGTGGATGGCATCAGCTTCACCAACTGGGAAGATGTGACCGGTACCGCGGGTGACGATACCTTTACCGTGAATGCCGCGTTCTCGGGTGTTATGAATGGTGGAGAGGGCAACGACCAGTTTAACCTGAATGACGGTGTGACCACGCTGACCGGCGGTGCCGGAACGGACAGGGTAACCCTGGTATCGTCGTTTGCTGTACCGGGTAGTATGGCAATCACGGCCGAGATCATCGACGATTCGGGTAGTGGCGTGGTGCTCGGAGCAGATACCCTGACGATAAATGGCGCGACTGCGATTGGTTCGAGCGCGAACCCGTTTGGGACCGATCTATCAACCCTGATTGTCAGCAACGCTAACGGAGATGCTTTCATCACTGAGATCAATGCTATTGATCTGGCCGGTGTCGACGTAGGATCGTCTGTATTCAGCCTGAATGCTGGCGGCTCGATAACGCAACAGGACACCAATACTGGGATAAATGCTGATAGCCTGATTACAAGTTCAGTCGGTGGAACTGCGCTGAATGGAGCGAATACAGTCAGCAGCTTCAACGGAAGTAATACAGGCTCTGGCAATATCGCATTTAACAATAGTGGAACCCTCTCCCTTGCTGCGATCAATACCGCTGGTAACGTGACGGCAGTAAACAGTGGCGATATATTGCTCGGTCAGGTCAATGCGGATGGTAATACGGTGGATCTAACCGCTGCTGGCTTTGATGACAGTATCCTCAACAATAACGGTCTAGATACCAATGTTAAGTCGAGGATTGTGAATCTGACGGCTGGCTTTCGTATCGGGGAGTCAGGGAACGACATTACGCTTGATATTGATCCTGCAGGCGAGATTAATCTGATATTCGGTGCGGCACAGGCCTATATCCGCAATCTCAATCAGACACCGGTATCGTTCAGTCAGGGCTCAGTGGTGGACTCCGTCGCTACGGCCATAGCCGGTGCGGGTAGGGCTCAGGATGTAGAACTTGCTGACATTGGATTTGTTGACTGGTCGCTGTTCTCGGAAGATCTCAGCCTGTTCGGTGTGGTCGAACCGGGAATCAAGCTGCCCAAGGATCAGGTTGAGGATGACCTGGTGCTGAAACTGCCTGAGCCAGATGTGCCCCTGCTGCTGAAAATCGCGGGTAACTGGGAATATCTGCATACCTTCCTGCCTAGGTCATTCTTGCAGCCTTTGAAGCAGGAAGTTATGGATCAATAGTAAGTAGTGCCCGTCCAGAAACTCCCCCTCCCACCGGGAGGGGGCTGGGGGGAGGGAGAGTAACGGCATGAAATTCAACGCTATATGACCGCCCCACCCTAACCCTCGGCTTTGGCTTCCTGCGTCGCTCTACCACCTCCATCCCTGGAGGCGTCCACCGCAGGGAGAGGGAATGACCTTGTTTCTGGACGGACACTAAGTAAATTACATGTGAGCGTAAGATGGCATTACCGATCTTCTATAACAAACCGGTTGTTCTGAGCAGCCAAATCCACGCGGACCTGCGTCTACAGGTGCGTAATAAGTTTCACTTTGCGGCCGGATCCAATTCGGTGGCCCTGAAAGCCAGTGAATTTGCCCAGGCCTGCCATGAATACCCGATCGTATTCGTGCAGGACAAGGACAGTGGAACCGTCAACCCTGTCGCGGTGCTGGGTCTTAAGGAGAGACAGAACCTGTTCGTGGATGCAACAGGGCGCTGGGATGCGACCTATGTGCCAGCGTACATCAGGCGCTATCCCTTTATCCTGGCCACGCAAGGTGAGGAAGGGGAGGCACCGGACTATAAGGTCTGCATAGACGAGGCATATACCGGCTTCAGTCGTGACAAGGGCGAGCGGCTGTTCCTGGATGATGGTGAACAGAGTGATTATCTGAAGCGTGCGTTGAACCTGCTGCAGGATTACCAGGCCCACTCACTGCGCACGGCTGAGTTTGCCAGGCGTCTGCAGGACTGGGGCTTGTTGCAGCCCTTACAGGCGAGCGTGGAGATGCGTACCGGTGATAAGATGGCGCTGACCGGGTTCATGGCGGTTGACCAGAAAAAGCTCAAGGCCTTGCCGGCCGAGCGGCTTGCCGAACTGGTGCAAAAGGATGAACTGGGGGTGATCTACTATCACCTGCTGTCACTGAACAATTTCGGGCGGCTGGTGGACCGGATGGCCGAGGCGGCCTGACTCGGATTGTCAAGTAAATGACTGTAAGCTGTTTTAAGTCAAGCTCAATAATATCCACCAGTTACAGCATATTCGATCTATACTTGAAACAAGAAGATCAATAGACGAATACTTGTATATTCTGGCCGTGCTGACATGACGAGTCATTAAGGTCCTATTACAGATCAAGAGTTCAGGATGAGCCTAATAGACATCAATGCCCTGTTGAACGAAGTCTCCCCGGAGGCGCCTTGCGGGGAGGATCTTGAGTACGATCTCATGTTCGGTGATCTGCAACGTGCTGTTCAGGGAAAGGCTGAGGAGTATTCCGGACATGAAGTAGTCAAAGCCGCTGAACCGCCCAACTGGCGTGAGGTGCGTAAACTGGCGATTGAACTGCTGGGACGCAGCAAAGATCTGCGTATCGGCGTCAATATGGCCCAGGCGCTTGCCAATCTAGAGGGCTTCCTCGGATTGGCTGATGGTTTATCGCTAGTGCGTGGTTTGCTGGAACGCTACTGGGATAAAATACACCCGCAGTTGGACCCGGACGATAACAATGATCCCACCATGCGGATCAACATACTGGTGACCTTAGCGGACAGGGTTGCGATGCTGAATGTCATACGTCAGACACCGCTGGTCAGTTCTCGCGCCATTGGCCGCTTCAGTCTGCACGATATCGCCCTCGCCAGAGGCGGGGAAGAGGTGAGAGGTGCCGGTAAGGGCGATTCGGTACCGGACCTGGCGGTTATCGAGGCGGCATTCATGGATGCGGACCTTGACGAATTGCAGGCCACCGCCGATGCTATTACGCGTTGCAGTGGTGACCTGGCTGCAATTGATGCAACGTTAATGGACAAAGTCGGTGCGGCGCAGGCGCCGGACCTTGGTGCCCTCGCGGCAGTGCTCAAGGAGGCTCAGTCGCAAATGAACGAACACCTCTCACGACGTGGGGCAGGCAGTGCGGAGAGCGTAGGCGGTGATGCTGGCACGCAGGAGCAAGCGGCTGAGACCGCGGTAATCAAACCGGCCGTCAGTGGCGCCATCAACAGCCGGGAGGATGCTATCAGGATGATGGACAAGATCAGCAGTTTTTTTGAGCGCAGCGAACCGTCAAGTCCCGTGCCATTGCTTATGCAGCGGGCCAAAAGGCTGGTTTCCATGAGCTTTATGGATATCCTGGCCGACATAGCACCGGACGGGGTCAAGCAGGCAAAAAATATCGGCGGCATCGATCAGAAGTGACTGTTCATGGTTCTGGGCAGGCTGATCATCGAGATTAAACTTGCGGCCGGATAATGAAAACAGGATGTTAGAACAGCAGATTTTAACCAGAGAATGACGGTTCTAAGGAGATATATAGTATGGCAAAAGCAAGCAGCCAGAAATTCATAGCACGTAACCGGGCACCGCGCGTCCAGATTGAATACGACGTGGAGGTGTACGGGGCCGAGAAAAAGATTCAGCTGCCATTCGTGATGGGTGTCATGGCTGATCTTTCGGGCAATCCAGCCGAGCCTCTGCCGCCAGTGGCTGATCGCAAGGCGCTCGAAATCGATGTCGATAATTTTGATGACCGGCTCAAGGCGATCAAGCCCAGGGCGGCCTTTCGGGTACCGAACACGCTGACAGGTGAAGGCGAATTAAGTGTCAATATTTCTTTCGACAGTATGGATGACTTTTCCCCGGCGGCAGTGGCCCGCAAGGTCGACGGCCTGAACAAGTTGCTGGAAACAAGAACCCAGCTTGCCAACCTGATTACCTATATGGATGGAAAGGCAGGGGCAGAGGAATTGATCAACAAGGCGCTCAATGATCCAGCCTTGCTGCAGTCGCTTGCGTCGGCGCCTAAGCCTGACGACAGTGGCGAGAAGTCGTCTGATAGTGGTGAGGAGGGCTAAGCAATGGCTGACGTGCAAACAGATACAGAAAAACAGACAGAGGCCAGCACAATAGAAGCTGGTGATTTCGCCACATTACTGGAAAAGGAATTCAAGCCAAAGTCCGAACGTTCCAGAGAGGCGGTTGAAAGTGCTGTAGCAACGCTTGCAGAACAGGCATTGAAGGAGACCGCTGTCCTGTCTGCCGACGTTATCGGGACCATTGAGGCGATGATCGCTGAGATTGACCAGAAGTTGACCGAGCAGGTCAATCTCATCCTGCATCATGGCGAGTTTCAGAAAGTCGAAAGTGCTTGGCGTGGGTTGCACTATCTCATCAACAATACTGAAACCGACGAGATGTTGAAAATCCGGGTGATGAATATTTCCAAGAAAGACCTTGGCAAGACCCTGAAAAAATTCAAGGGGACGGCATGGGATCAGAGCCCGATCTTCAAGAAGATGTACGAAGAAGAGTACGGCCAGTTCGGTGGCGAACCCTACGGATGCCTGGTTGGCGACTACTATTTTGACCACAGCCCGCCAGATGTCGAGCTGCTGGGTGAGATTGCCCAGGTTGCGGCTGCATCACACTCGCCTTTTATCGCGGCTGCAAATCCATCGTTGATGCAAATGGAGTCCTGGCAGGAGTTGAGCAATCCACGCGATCTTACAAAGATCTTTCAGACACCGGAGTATGCGGCCTGGCGTTCACTGCGCGAAGCGGAGGATGCCCGCTACCTAGGGCTAGCCATGCCCCGATACCTGGCGCGTTTGCCTTATGGGGCAAAAACCGATCCAATAGAGGAGTTCGACTTCGAGGAAGATACCGAAGGTGCGGATCACAATAAGTACACCTGGTCCAATGCGGCGTATGCGATGGCGGTTAACATCAACCGGTCATTCAAGGAGTATGGCTGGTGCTCGCGTATCCGGGGTATCGAATCCGGTGGCGCGGTGGAGGGTCTGCCGACCCATACATTCCCGACCGACGATGGTGGTGTGGACATGAAATGCCCGACCGAAATCGCGATCAGCGACCGACGTGAAGCGGAGTTGGCGAACAACGGCTTTATGCCGCTTATTCACAAAAAGAACTCCGACTTTGCGGCCTTTATCGGTGCGCAGTCATTGCAGAAGCCGGCCGAGTATGACGACCCAGATGCAACCGCCAATGCCAATCTGGCTGCACGCCTGCCGTACCTGTTCGCCAGTTGCCGATTTGCACACTATCTGAAGTGTATCGTGCGTGACAAGATCGGCTCTTTCAAAGAGCGTGCCGATATGGAGAAGTGGCTGAATAAATGGATCAGCCAGTATGTTGATGGCGATCCGGCAAACTCCAGTGAAACGGTCAAGGCGCGTAAGCCGCTGGCCGCGGCCGAAGTTGTCGTGGAAGAGGTCGAAGGTAACCCTGGCTATTACACTTCCAAGTTTTTCCTGCGGCCTCATTACCAGCTGGAAGGTCTCTCGGTATCGTTGCGGCTTGTCTCCAAACTTCCGTCTGCCAAGTAGTGACGGATTTGGTTTTTTCTGTTGTTGAGTGATTAGTTAAAGGAGAATTGAGATGGCTACACAAATCTTTATGGAACTGGAAGGTATTGACGGCGGAACAGAGGATCCAAATTTCGAGGGTTACTTTGATGTCGTATCTTTTGATATGGGCGGGGCATACAATTTCAACCCGGCAACTTTTTCGGCTTCGGGTAGCGCCGTTGCCAATCCGGTAACCGTCGTCTTTAAACACGACAAAATGCTCGCCACCATTTATGACTATTGGATCAAGCGAACGAAAACCAATGCGAAAATCGTTTGGCGACAGTTCGAGGAAGAGGAAGCGACTAATGCTATCGAGCTGACACTGACAGACACCTTTATCGTAGCGGTGAACTCGAGCGTGACTGATAGCGAGGGCACGGAGGTAGAGGCGATAAACAGTGTGACGCTGACCTACAAAACATTCAATGTCGTGACTGCCAGCGCCAGTGGTGGGGCAGGCGGAGAGATGGAATTCAACGTGGGGGGCTGATATCGCTTAAGCACATAATTGAATGTACGGGTTTGTCCTCACGAATTTAACTGAACAGGCACTCCATGCGCGCAGAGAAGAGTCTACAGGATGGTAATCTACAGGAAGCATTGAAGCAGTTGCAGGACGAGGTGCGCGCCAATCCCGCCGATGCGAAGTTGCGTGTGTTCTTGTTTCAACTCCTGTCCGTACTGGGCGATTGGGGACGCGCGCTGAATCAGCTCGATGTGTCCGGTAATCTGGATGCCGGTACCCTGGCAATGGTTCAGACCTATCGCGAGGCGTTGCGTTGCGAGGCATTGCGCGCGGATGTGTTCGCCGGTAAGCGGTCACCGCTGGTGTTCGGTGATCCTGAACCCGGCGTGGCGTTGGTGCTGGAGGCGCTGAAGCTATCTGTCGAGGGTAACCACGCGGAGGCGCAGAAACTCCGTGCGCAGGCCTATGAAACCGTTCCGACAGCTGACGGAATGGTGGATGGCCAGCCATTCGAATGGATCGCGGATGCAGATTCACGGATCGGCCCTTTTCTTGAGGCCGTAATCAACGGCAACTATTACTGGGTACCGTTCCATCGCATCCATCGCATTCAGTTTGAAAACCCACAAGATCTGCGTGACATGGTCTGGACTCCGGCCCAGTTTACCTGGGCCAATGGTGGCCAGATGGTCGGCCTGATTCCGACACGCTATCCCGGATCCGAGAACAGCGATGATGCGCAAATCCTCCTGGCGCACAAAACAGAGTGGCAGGATATGGGGAACGAGGCGTACTTCGGTCTCGGACAGCGCATATTGGCTACCGATAGCACGGACTATCCTCTGATAGATATCAGGGACATCACGCTGGATACCGTGGAATCCGCAACGGCCGAAACCTGGGATGCCGCGACTCAGGATTCGCGGGAAGGCTAGCCGGGTATGGCGGGGCTTGCCCAGCAAGAACGTCTGCAGCCGTCCCTGCTGGACCGTCTTACCGACGACGAACCGGGTAATCAAAAGGAATCAAGGGATAAGCGCGTACTGTCGGTGCGCAAACTGCGTGAGTGTATTAAACGGGATCTTGCCTGGTTATTGAATACGGGTAACCTGAGCGACGTTCAAGACTTGTCCGATTATCCCCTGGTGGCCGAGTCGGTCGTCAATTACGGTATGCGGGACATTACCGGGCAATCAGCTTCCAATGCCGATACGGGATCACTGGAGCGTCATCTCAGACAGGTCATTTTGTCTTATGAACCGCGTATTTTAAGGAACTCCCTGCGCGTGCATGTGGTGACCACTGACGAGATGTCGGCCAATGCGCTGCGTTTTGAGATTGAGTTTGATATGTGGGCGGAACCGGTGCCTGAAAGATTGTACCTTAAAACAGAAGTAGACTTGGGAAGCGGACTCGTTACCCTGAGTGATTCGAGTGGTCATTGACCAGCATGGATCCGTTACTTCTCAAATACTATAATCGCGAGTTGCAATACATTCGGGAGATGGGCGGCGAATTTGCCCGTGAGTTCCCCAAGATTGCCGGGCGTCTCGGGCTAGAGGGTTTTGACTGCGCGGATCCCTATGTCGAACGCCTTCTGGAGGGGTTTGGATTTCTCGCCGCGCGCGTGCAGCTTAAAATTGATGCGCGTTATCCCGACCTTACCCAGCATCTTTTAGAGATCATCTATCCGCACTACCTGACGCCGATACCGTCGATGGCGGTGGTCCAGTTCCAGCCGGTACTCGCGGACGATGGGCTTGGGGAAGGATTTCCCATACCTCGGCATACCAGTGTGCGTAGCATTCTCGGCAAAGGTGATCAGACGCCTTGCGAGTACCGTACGGCACATGATGTAACGCTTTGGCCGATAGAGATTACCGAGGCGGAATACTTCACGAACATGGGCGTTGTCTCCGCGGCCAGGTTGCCGGAGCACAGCAGGCCCAAGGCGGGCCTGCGATTGCGCATAAAGGCAACCGCTGGGCTGAGTCTGCGGGAAATCAAGCTGGATAGTTTAACCATATTCCTGCATGGCCCGGATGAACAGCCGATGCGCCTCTACGAACAACTGATAGGCAATACGATTGCTGTCATGATTCGCCCGACCGGACGACCTGCACCATGGAATCAGATGCTGGATGCATCGTCACTTCGCCAAGTGGGTTTTGCTGATGATCAGGCGTTGCTCGCGCATTCTTCGCGCTCCTTCAGTGGTTATCGCCTGGTGCAGGAATATTTTGCCTTTCCAGAGCGCTATCTGTTCGTTGAGTTCGCCGGATTGCAAGAGGCGTTTTCCCGTTGTGCGGATAGTGAAATCGAGCTGATAGCGATTTTTGACCGTCTGGATCAGGAGCTGGAGAACAAGATCAGTGCCGCTAATTTCACCCTGTTTTGTACTCCGGCCATCAATCAGTTTCCCAAGCGCGCCGACCGCATTCACCTTTCGGACAGAAGCAGTGAGTATCATGTGGTACCTGATCGAACCCGCCCGCTCGATTTCGAGGTCTTCCAGGTTACCGATGTGGTCGGGCATGGCACAAGTTCTGAGGATGAACAGGATTTTTTACCTTTTTACGCCTGCAATGATTTGAGTCATTACAGTGACCATATGGCATTTTTCGCGTTAAGACGTGAAAGGCGTGTATTGTCGTCGCGTCAAAAACGTCGCGGTCCACGTTCAAGCTATATTGGTAGCGAGACCTATATCTCGCTGGTCGATGCCAGGCAGGCACCCTATAGCGGTAACCTTAAACAGTTATCTGTACAGACTCTCTGTACCAATCGTGATCTGCCCTTGCAGATGCCGGTGGGCAGAGGGCGTACAGATTTCACTCTGGATATCAGTGCGCCGGTTGAGGCAGTGCGCTGCATCGTCGGACCGACCCGGCCCCGCCCTTCGCTGGCGCATGCCCATGGGGAGACCGCATGGCGTCTGATCAGTCATCTATCGCTCAATTACCTGTCCCTGATTGACAGTGATGACAGCCAGGGTGCAGCGGCCCTGCGCGAGATGCTGTCTTTGTATGGAAACCTGGCGGAAGCCGGCATCAAAAAACAGAT
>JBDLIZ010000158.1:0-9794 GCA_039714615.1 Pseudomonadota bacterium
CAAGCGGCTTGTCCAGCAGCTGGGCACGCTGTTGCAACAGCCGCGGATCGGCGATGGCAATCAGCTCTGCATCGGGCGGGTTCTGAGAGACCTCCACCACCAGATCCGGGCCGATGCCCGCGGGTTCTCCCGGTGTGATAGCGATGCGCTTTATGGTTTGCACTAGCCCTGTTCCTCTGTCTGCAAACGATACTCGACATAACTCTGATTGCGCAAGCGCCGCAACCACAACTCGGTCTCCTCTTCGGTCTTACGTTTGTGGATAATATTTCTAGCCTGGCTGCGCAACACCTCTTGCGTGCTATCGTGATCACGCCTATCCATCACCTGGAGGATATGCCAACCGAAGGAACTACGAAACGGCTCGCTAATCTGGCCAATCTCAAGGCCGTTCATGACCTCCTCATACTCGGGAACGAGAGTTCCGGAACTGGTCCACCCCAGATCGCCCCCTTTCAAGGCGCTGTTCGTATCAGCTGAATTCGCCTTGGCGAGCTCCGCAAAATCTCCTCCGTTTTCGATGCGCCGTTTCAGACTATTGAGCTGTATACGGGCCTGATCATCATCTGTCAAGGCACCGGTAGATATCAAGATATGGCGGGTACGCGTCTGATTTATCATCCGTTTTTGTTCGCCCTTACGGTCGGTGAGCCGGATGATATGAAATCCGCTGGGGCTGCGGATCAGCTCACTGATCTCACCAACCTTCATATCGCTGACATAACGAGCAAAAATCGTGGGGAGCTGGCTGGCCTTTCGCCATCCTAAATCACCCCCTTCCAGGGCCTTCTGACCATCTGATTCACTCATTGCTAACCGCCTGAAATCCTCTCCGGCTAGAACCCTCACCCGAATCGCCTCGGCCTTGATCCGCACTTTCTTGATCTGCTCAGCACTCGCGGCCTCAGGTAGGGTCACGAGGATATGGTTGAGCTGGTATTCTAGTTCGCTATCGGCAACACCCGTCTGACTGGAAATCAAATCCGCAATCTCTTGATCTGTCACCTGCACCTTCCGATCGACTACGCGTGCACGCAGGGCATCGATGATGAGTTCCTTACGCACCTGCTCCCGGAAATCGACATAATCGATACCCCCATCTAACAATTTTTCGCGAAACCCTTCCAGGCCCAAGTCATTGCGCCTGGCAATATTGCGCATGGCCTCATTGAGGGTGAGGTCGTCAATACGTATCCCGCGGCGTTCGGCCATCTGCAGCTGCAGACGTTCAACGATCAAATGCTCAAGTACCTGTTTTTTTAATAAGTCCACCGGCGGCGCAGTTTCTTTGCGCTGAGTGAAACGACGTCTGATCACGTGCAAACGCTTATCAAGCTCCGTGGCCATGATCACATCTTCTTCCACCACCGCCACGATCCTATCGATAAGAACTGCATCGTCCTGCGCCTCCACCGCACCCAGCAACAAAACGAATACGATGCCTAATCCATGAAATACCCTTAACATCTGATCACCTTAGTCCGCCCGGTAGCCGAGAATACCATGTTCCAGCACCTTATCGAGACTGGAACCCAGTTTGGCCAAGCCCTTGAGTTCAAGTTGTAGCATAAACGTATTGTTGAATTCACCATCCGCTTTATTGATGAAGCGGCGCAACACTGCGCGAGTCCGCCAGCAACAGGTTTCGTACTCTATACCGCTGAGTATCTCCAGATTTCGATTACTGTCCAGATCAAAATTCCACCGACCCAATGCATGCCAACGCCGACCGATAGGCCAGGAGAATGCGATATCGGTCTGCTCAAGATTGTCGCGCCGGAAGTTGTATCCCAGATTAAGTATTCTGTTGTCTTCATCGGCGAAATGCAGGGTGGTACTGGCACGCTGAGGTTCGTTTTCATGGGGATCGTGCACCACCGTTCCACGCAGCGCCCATTGATCGCTAATACGCATTTGTAATTCACCTACGATATCTGAACTGTTAGCAAGCTCTGGAGCCTCTCCGGGCAAAGTCACCTTGAGATCTTTAAAATAATAGATTTGACCAATACTGGCACTGAGGGACTCATGCCCATTGAGCACATCCACGAACCGCGTGGTCAGGGCCAAGGTAAGCTGATTGGCATCCCCTATCCTATCGCTGCCGGCAAAGCGATTTTCACGAAATAATTGGGAGAAAGTGAAATCAAGCCGAGTGGTATCAAAGGTGGGCAGCCCGTTCTGATCGCGGAAAGGCACATACAAATAATACAAACGTGGTTCCAAGGTCTGCAATGTCCGGCCATCATCGTATTTGCGTTCGAATATCAGGCCACTATCAAAGTTTACGACTGGCAGTCCACGGGAAGGTATTTCCTCAATGTTCCCATCGGTATTTCTTAATTTGTATGCCGTTAGACGCATGGCTACACTGGGTTTGGCAAAAAAACCTGCTCTGACATAGGGCCAATCAAAACCAAACAGGGTGTCCAGCCGGTCTCCGGTGACACCACTGTCCCGACTGAATCTCACCCATTCCGCACTTATTCTCGTCCCTAATCCGAAGTCTTGTTCATGCAGTCTTCCCTTGAACAACACCTGGGGCAGGCGTTCGTAAGGCCGGTCCAAAGGATCAATATCGCGGTCTATCGTTTGAAAACCCTGCACCCGTGTCAGCAGCCTCCAGAAGCTTCCGTGATAGCGTATATCGGCCTGCTGGCGCAGATGGGTAATGGCGGTCTGGGTCAGTGAGTTTCCGAAATCCTCGAAATAACGCCCATCCGAGGCCTGATTGTAATTGATCTTGGTACTTAGTCTGGAGGTGACATGACTCTTATCTTCGAAAGACACGAAATAGCAGTCGTCGCTATCTTTCAGGTCATGTATATACTCCAGATCTAGGCTGCCTACATTAGTGGGGTAGAGATAACGAAACTCACTTTTAAGCTGCAATCCGCGATCGGAAAGAAATCGCGGCGAAATAACCACATCCCGATTCGGTGCCATATTCCAGTAAAAAGGGATGATAACCTCGGTGCCAGAGTTCGAAGAGGTACCAAAACCAGGTGGCAGAAAACCAGATTTACGCCGATCGTCGATAGGAAAACGAAGCCAAGGAGTATAAAGTATAGGTATATTTTGAAATCTCACCAACACGTTTCGTGCCGTACCATCTCCGGTTTCCCGGTCTAGTTCAACGTTTCCGGCACTGATTAACCAACCCTCTTTCCCCGGGTTACAGGTGGTATAGGTCGCCTCCTCGAGTTCGATGACGTTGGCGGATTTACGGTAGATGCGCTCGGCCTGGCCGCGGCTATGGCGAGGCGCATACCAGTATTCCGCTCGCCAAAACTCCACGCTGTCGTCCTTCAGATCAAGCTCTGCTTGTGGCCCCTTAATGGTCAAATTACTATCGTTGAAAATGATTCCGCCGCGGGCCTTGATCAATTCCTGCCGCTGGAGATACTGAACACGTTCCGCCCTCAGGTACTGATCTCCTTTAAGAACCTCCACATTACCGATCAGGACCCCCCGCCCCGTACTTTCATTGAAACTTGCCTTATCGGCGGTCAATTCCAGCCCTGCATCCTGCGCGAGGAATGAAATAGATTCCTGGTCTAAGACACTTACGGGCGGACCGCATAATGACCAATCAAGCTCCCTGGCATGACTGCTCTGGAACACGACCAAACCCAGAATAGCCCATCCAAATAGAGTTAATTTTTTTATCACTTATGTCACTGTGTAATCTGGAGCGCTCAGCAGCGTGACCTAGACCTAATGCGGTCCGTATGGTTTGACTTAAGGAATATCGCCAATTATGACCGGGATTGGCCGTGGCCTACTGCACGAACCACCTCAACTGCAGACGTGAAAATAGGCATCCCGGGTAACCAGATAGCCTCTCAAAGCAGAGGCGCTATCACCAGACTGACAATTGCCATGACATTAATCAGAATATTCATGGCCGGACCGGAGGTGTCTTTGAAGGGATCACCTACGGTATCCCCGACTACCGTGGCCTTGTGAACGTCTGAGCCCTTGCCTCCCAAGTTGCCCTGCTCCACATATTTTTTTGCATTGTCCCAAGCCCCACCGGCATTGGCCATCATCAATGCCAGCAATACGCAACCCAATAATGCGCCACCAAGCATGCCCCCCAGCGTTTTCGGACCCAGTCCAAAGCCCACGACAACGGGAGCAAACACGGCCAACACGCCGGGAGCGATCATCCGGCGTAAAGCCGCCGTAGTTGCGATATCCACGCATTTAACGGTATCCGGTTCCGCCGTGCCTTCCAGAAGACCGGGAATTTCCCGGAATTGACGGCGTATCTCTTTGATCATATCAAATGCGGCATCCCCTACCGCGGTCATGGTCAACGAGGCCACCAGGAAGGGAAAGATGCCCCCGAGAAACAAACCGATCAGCACCGCAGGGTCATTCAGGTTCAATATGATGCCATCGGCATGATTGCGTTGTACCTCCGAGAGAAAAGCAGTGATAAGGGCCAGGGCTGCCAGGGCCGCCGCTCCAATGGCAAAACCCTTACCGATGGCAGCCGTCGTATTACCCACCTCGTCCAGACTATCGGTGATCTTACGAGTCGCCTCTCCCAGCTCCGCCATCTCTGCGATACCTCCCGCATTATCGGCGACGGGGCCGTAGGCATCGATGGCCATGGTAATGCCCACAGTCGCCAGCATACCCACTGCGGCAATACCCACACCATACAGATCGGCCCATTGATTGGCGAAAAAAATAATTGCGGCAATACTGAGGATAGGAACGACTACGGACTGCATCCCCGTTGCAATGCCGGCGATCAACACGGTAGCCGCACCGGTTTCACCCCCATGGGCGATCTTATAGACCGGTTTGCCGTGGGTATAATACTCGGTCACCAGACCGATAATAATACCCCCTACCGCACCGCTCAATACGGCGATCCAAACGCCATTGTAAATCCCCAGTGCCGAGATGATGAAATGGGCCACGATGATGAATATCACGGCGGCTGAAAACGTGCCGATGCGCAATGCCACCTCGGGAGACTTTGCCGAGAAGACCCTGACCAATGCGATGCCCAACATGGAACAGAGAATGCCAACCGAGGCCAGGACCAAGGGCAAAAACATCAGTGTTTGCCGTTCACCCAAGTGCTCCAGCACCATTGGGGTGAGCGTAGAGGCGATCGCGATACTGGCGATGATCGCGCCGCAGTAGGATTCGAAAATATCAGAGCCCATCCCAGCCACATCACCTACGTTATCACCCACATTATCAGCGATGACCCCGGGATTTCGACGATCATCCTCCGGAATGCCGGCTTCCACCTTGCCTACCAGATCGGCCCCAATGTCAGCGGTCTTGGTGTATATCCCCCCCCCGACACGGGAGAATAGCGCCACGGTAGAGGCCCCCATGCCGAATCCATGGATAATATGCACCGTATGCGGATCCCTCCCGAACAACAGGTACAGGGTCCCCAAGCCCAACAACCCCATCGCCGCGACCGTGAGCCCCATGATCGAACCCCCGAAAAACGCCACGATCAAGGCAGTGTCCGCACCCGATTCATGGGCCGCCACCGTAGTCCTTACGTTGGCATGTGTTGCGGTATACATCCCGATATATCCCGCCACCGAGGAACATGCTGCACCCACCACGAAGGCAAAAGCCGTTCCGCCACCGAGGTCGGATAGCCAGATGGCCACAGTCAGGAAGGCGGCGAACAAAAAGAGTATGGAATATTCTCGGCGCATGAAGGTCATGGCTCCAATATGGATGGACTGTGCTATTTCAGCGACGCTGCCTTGACCGCCGGGATAACGTAACACAAGTCGGTACAACACAAATGCTGCAATCAGACCCAGAACTCCCAACACAACAGGGACCACATCAAGTGACATAATTTATTATCCTCTAAGGCAATGAAATGGAATACTCGACAAACAAAGCGGGTTGATAAACCCCAACAGAATGTCGTCATTCTAGTGCTCTAGGAGCTTGTCGGACTTAGGACTGATCTACCGCGGAAAAGCCGGATTTGGCCAGATTTTTCGATCCTTTTCGTTACACGCTACCGCTATTCGCCTCAAAGGATCGAAAAATCTGCCTCAAACCGTCTTTCCCTCGCTACGATCACCTAAGTCCGACAGGCCCCTAGGATTCTTTAAAATCTCGGAATTATAGCTGATTGGATGACAGTACCGATCATTCCTGGGTAGTTAAGATATATTGTGACCTCCCTACCAGAATACCGCCTTAAAGATATTAACTCCCCGTACACCAGGTATAATGCCATTAACATTACTCACCAAGTAATCAACGAAGACTAAGGAATGCGCCATGATTTTGGACATGTTAAGCCCTGGAGAAAACATCCCTTATGAAATCAATGTCGTAATCGAAATACCCTCGCATTCCCCACCGGTTAAATATGAGATGGATAAGAAAAGCGGGGCCATGTTCGTGGACCGGTTTTCCAACGTAGCCATGTTCTACCCATGTAACTATGGTTTCGTACCACACAGTCTTTCCGAAGATGGAGATCCCGTTGACGTGCTGGTCGCTACACCCTTACCGGTAATGAGCGGCAGTGTCATCAACTGTCGCCCGATAGGATTGCTCAAGATGAGCGACGAGGCAGGCCCCGATGCAAAGGTACTGGCGGTGCCGGCGAAAGGATTATATGCACCCTACGACACCATCCAAAACGTGGATGATCTCCCATTGGAACTTAGACACCAGATCACCCACTTCTTCGAGCAGTATAAGGTGCTGGAACCCGATAAATGGGTCAAGGTAGAAGGCTGGACTGGAACCCAGGACGCCCAACGCGAAATCTTGCGAAGCATAACGCGGTATGAACGCCGGCACAAGGCAGACCGCAGCACCGAATATGGCCTGAAAAAAATCGCTTAGGAGCGCGGATGAAATAACTTGACCCACTGGCGCCGGATACGAGCGATCATTCGGCGCCCGTTGCTCACGCGTGTCGGTAGCGTCCCCAAGGAACCAAAGAACTCGGCGACCGCGTGTCGGTTTATAAACTCAATTTATCGACAAACCCGAATTGTTGTACCCTTCCCAGATATCACTTACCTATACTTTTGTCCCCCAGCTGGAGCACTCGACCAAGCCCTGAGGAATGCGTACGACACAGTTGGCCCACTGGCGCCGAATGATCGTTCGTATTCAAGACGCGATAACAGGCGCATAGCCTAGCTATGTCACTGTTGTCGCAACGCCGAAGACGGACGATAAGGCAAGCCAGTTGGGTAAGTGTGTCGCTAACATTCCTAACAATGAACGAACTATCTTTCGGCGTAATTTGATATAAAATCGAATGCGTGGCCCTATGGCATTTCCTGATACTATAAAAAATCCTCAGGTCGAGCAGCAGCTGTTCGCCAATAGAGCGATTTTTGCAGCCGGTTTCATCATACTGCTACTGATGCTCCTCCTAGGCAGGATGATTTATTTGCAAATCATCAGCCATGAACATTTCACCACCCGCTCTCAGGACAACCGAGTCAGAGTAGTAGCTGTCCCCCCACCTCGCGGACTCATACTCGATCGCAACGGTGTGTTACTGGCAGAAAATCTGCCCCATTACAGCCTGGACGTCACGCCGTCACAGGTCGGCGACCTCGACCAAACCCTGCTTCGGTTGGCCTTGCTCGTCGAACTCGATGAATCCGAGCTTAAGAGATTCCGTGTCGAAGTGGCACGCAAACAATCCTTTCAGAGCATTCCCCTCAGGTTCAACCTCAGCGATGAAGAGCTTGCTAGGTTCGCGGTCAACCGGCATCGGTTTCCAGGCGTGGAGATCACGGCCCGACTGGGACGCCATTATCCATTGAACGAAAATGCCGCACATGCGTTTGGTTACGTCGGTCGAATCAGTGAGCCCGAACTGCACCAAGTGGACCCGTACAACTACAACGGCACCAGTCATATCGGCAAGCTCGGCATCGAGAAATACTACGAAGACATTTTGCACGGCAAGGTAGGTTATCAGCATGTGGAGATCAATGCGCAAGGACGGGTATTGAGAGTATTGTCTCAACAGCCCCCGGTGCGCGGCACCGACCTGATACTCACCCTGGACTCAAATCTTCAGAGAGTCGCGGAACAGGCCCTGGGTGAACACAACGGTGCGGTCGTTGCTATGGATCCCGGCACCGGCGAAATCTTGGCATTGGCCAGCATGCCCACCTACGACCCTAATCTATTCGTCAACGGGATCAGCACGCTGGCCTACAAGAATCTGCGTAATAATCCTGATCTCCCCTTATTCAACCGCGCCCTAACGGGCCAATATCCCCCGGGTTCAATCATAAAACCC
This sequence comes from Pseudomonadota bacterium, assembly GCA_039714615.1. Lineage (GTDB taxonomy): Bacteria > Pseudomonadota > Gammaproteobacteria > JAAEPA01 > JAAEPA01 > JAAEPA01. The sequence goes on from JBDLIZ010000158.1 coordinate 8,294, forward strand.
ATAGTCGCACTGGCAGGCCTGAACTATGGGGTGACATCGGCGGGCAAGACCATAACCGCCGGTCCTTATTACACGCTACCCAATGACAATAGAAAATACCGAGACTGGAAACGCGGCGGTCATGGATTGGTAAACATGGCCAAATCCATCACCCAATCCTGTGACGTCTATTTTTACGATTTGGCTCACAAGCTAGGGATCGATCGGATGCACGATTTCTTTTGGCTGTTTGGCCTGGGAAGGCGCAATGGTCTGGATTCAACTGGAGAATCCAATGGGCTGGTACCCTCGCGAGACTGGAAACGAGGTGCCCGTGGACAGCGCTGGTTTCCTGGGGAAACCATCATCACCGGGATAGGCCAGGGTTACATGCTGACCACTCCCTTGCAACTTGCCACCGCGACCAGCATCTTGGCCATGCGCGGTAAAAGAGTGGTCCCCAGGCTCTTGAAATCCAAAAGGGACGCGAATTCCGACCAATTCGAGGCCTATGCAAGACCGCCGATGGAACGGATCGAGCTTCAACAACAAGAATTCTGGAACCAGGTGATCGGTCCCATGGTGGACGTGGCCCATAAGACCAACGGAACGGCTTACCGCATCGGCCGAGACGCCAAGTACAGGATTGCAGGAAAAACCGGGACCGCCCAGGTCTTCGGTCTTAAACAACACGAAAAATACGATGCGAAAAAACTGGATAAAAAGCTGCATGATCACGCCCTGTTCGTCGCATTCGCCCCTGCCGAAGAGCCTAGAATTGCCGTTGCGGTAGTGGTTGAAAACGGAGGCAGTGGTGGAAAAATAGCAGCACCGGTGGCGCGTAAAGTGATGGATTATTATCTACTTGGAGAGGAAAATGAAGAATAACTTGTTGTTTTTATTCGACAATATTATGGTTAGATGCCGATGTAAATATTACCTATAGCGAGATCGGTAGCGACGTTTAACAAAGAGCCAAACAGAAAAACCTTCCTTTATTTACATCATACGCGATCACAAGCTTCGGCTGTTCCGATATGCGAGGTATACTTTTCCGTCCTCGCCCTGCATCACCTCTGCTTCGAACTCAATGCGACGGCCAAGATTCTCAGGCTTCATAGGGTCAAAGCCTTTCGGTATGCCTCCTGTCACGTAAATGCAATCGTCCCCAGTGCGGATGGGCCAATCGCTGCGAGTCCGCGGGTAAAGGGAATTGTCAGCTGGAGGCTGAGCCGGATTGAAATCAGTATGGTTTTAGTTAGGACTGATAGAATAGATAGACTGGACTGGAGGTTTAAATTCTAGACCAACCCTCAAGTGAGTGAGGGGGAACTGCAATAAACCCTAATAATGATTAGGCTATTTAGTGTAGAATTTACACGAGCAATTGTAATCTCTCAATGTGGAGGTAATTTGATTACAGGGTTGGACGAAGCCGCTACGCGGAGAAAGGCCTCGACGTCTGATTCAATCTAAAATGTAACCTCAGGCCTTCGAAACGAGGGGGCATTCATCCACGATA
>JBDLIZ010000159.1:0-9750 GCA_039714615.1 Pseudomonadota bacterium
TGAGGTGTTGTTTGTGGCAGACCCGGGATCGAAGGCAGTACACCGCTTCGATACCCCGGGTAAAAAACATGACCTGCTGCAGCTCAAGGAGAATGGGGCTTTCCGCTCGCCGGTCTCTCTCGCCGTAGACCCTGACAATCGTGTCTATGTCACTGACTCCGCCCTCAACCAGATCTTCCTGATCGATAGACAGGCCAAACATGCGGTTCCATTCAACACCTCTATCGAGTTGGACCAGCCTACCGGACTGGCTTTCGATGCGGCAAGGGGCCGTTTATATGTGGTGAATACCCGCCAACATCAGGTGTTGGCATTCGATCTACAGGGGGAGCTTCTATTCAGCTTTGGCGCCCGGGGTGCGGGTGCAGGTCAGTTTAACTATCCCACCCAGGTCTGGAGTGATCCGGCAAGCGGGGAGTTGTGGGTGACCGATTCACTCAATTTCCGGGTGCAAAGGTTCTCGCGGAATGGACAATTTATCTCCGCATTCTCCGGCGTTGGAGATGCCACGGGGAATCTAGCCAGACCCAAGGGTGTGGCGACCGACAATTCAGGCCATGTCTACATCATGGATGCGCTGCTGAACACCATGCAGATCTTTAATCAGCAGGGTGACCTACTGCTCTATCTGGGTGATCAGGGAAGAGGTATCGGTCAGTTTTGGTTGCCGGTTGGTATCTATATCGATAGCAACAACCGGATATTTGTTGCCGATTCCTTCAACAACCGGGTGCAGGTATTCAGATTTTTGGAGGACAAGGGATGAAGAAGTCATTCGTTTCAATTCTGTTCTTTAGTCTCGCCCTGTTGTTACTTGGTAGGGCGCTCGGCGGGATAGAGACGAGCAAACACAATCTCTCCGTTACAGGCACTGGCGATATCAGGGCTGTCAGTGAGACACAGATCTGTGTGTTCTGCCATATTCCGCATAACGCCTCACCGTCGGCACCGCTTTGGAACCGCGAGGATCCGGGCTTGAACTATATTCCCTACACCAGCAGTACCACAGACGCCATGCCGGGCCAGCCAACCGGTGATTCCCTGCTCTGCCTGAGTTGCCATGATGGCACCATTGCCCTGGGTGATCTGCTTAGCCGAGATGTAGACGTCGCGATGACCCTTGGCGTAACGACCATGCCGGCGGATCGTCGGAGTAATCTGGGGACCGATCTGTCCGATGATCATCCGGTATCTTTTGACTATGCCGATGCCTATGGCCTCGATAGTCAACTGGTGTCGCCTGCTCTGTTAACCGAAGCGGTTAAACTGGATCGTTATGGTCAGTTACAGTGCACCAGTTGCCACGATCCTCATGATGACACCAACAGCAACTTCATGGTTATGGATGCGGCCAACGGTGCGCTGTGCGAGACCTGCCATACCATCTTTCACTCCGCCACACCCCATCGGAACTCCACGGCAACCTGGGATGGCACGGGAACGGACCCCTGGCCCAATACGGACTGGACCACTGTGCAGGAAAATGCCTGCTTCAACTGCCATACACCCCATGCCGCGGCGGGTCGGGAAAGATTGCTCAAATATGTCAATGAGGAGGACAACTGCCTGGTATGCCACAACGGCCATGTGGCTGAATCCGATCTCGATACCGCGCTGCAGAAGATATCCGTACACCCGTTGGATCTGACTACAGGAGAACATGATCCTACAGAGACCGTCCTGGTCAGCAATCGGCATGTCGAGTGTCAGGACTGTCACAATGGCCATGCGGTATTGCCGGATGCCGGAGATGATGACCCCAGTGGAACCTTGACCGATGTGGCGGGCATAGATATTTTTGGTTCCGAGATCGATCCGATCACGAATGAATATCAATTATGTTTTCGTTGCCATGGGGATACTCAGGATCAAGCCGTGGTTTATACCAACCGCCTGGTACCTGAGCCAAATGTACGCCTGGATTTCGATACCGTCAGTAATCCCTCCTATCATCCCGTGGCCGGGACAGGACTGAACTCGAATGTTCCCAGCCTGATCTCTCCCTTGACCGAAACCAGCATCATCAAGTGCACGGATTGCCACAATAATGATGACCTGGATTCCACCGCCAGAGGACCGCATGGTTCGGATTTCATACCTATCTTGGAACGACAGTACATAACCCTGGATGGCACCGCTGAGTCATCGACCGTGTATGCCCTGTGCTACAAGTGCCATGACCGGGACAGCATTCTTGGCAATGAGAGTTTTTCCAGACATCAGAAACATATATCCGGTATACGTAGTGGTGGCGGAGGAAGTCTCGATACCCCATGCAACGTATGCCATGACCCTCACGGGGTCCTCCCCAATGGAGGTATTGGTGGGACCCACAGCGGGACTCAATTGATTAACTTCGATATGGATGTGGTTCAGACAAATAGTTCCGGGCTGTTGTATCACGAGTCAACCGGCGATTTCGCGGGCGCCTGTTATCTGAGTTGTCACGGTAAAAACCATAATCCATGTAGCTATACGAGTACGGGCGCCTCTTGTGGTGGTGGTCAATGAGCTATCAGCCACGGTAGTGATGGATAATTTAAATGTTCCTTGAACCTGCACCAAGCCCTGCTGATCCGGAATCACTCTCGATGTTATGCATAACGATGTACAACAGAGAACTGTGGCTGTTGGCTTTAGCATGGTTGCTGCTGGTTGGGTTAATGCTAGGGAATGAACCGTCGCTTGCTGGCGAAATAGGTCGGCAGCAGATGTTGGGACAACCTGAGAAGATTTCCGGTTGGATTGTTAAAAAGCAGCTTCGTTTTGAGCAGATTCCCAATCCGCACTGGAATAATAATGACTGTATAGCCTGCCACCGCAAAACCCCGGTGGGAGCCAAGTTACATCTGCGCGGTAAGAGTATTGATGAATTGTGTGAATACTGTCATAGCGGGGTGTTTGATCACAGCTACATCCATCCAACATCAGTACCCCTAAAAGGTGATATGCGCAAGCGGTTACCCACGGAGTTTGCCGATAATCTGGATGCAAAAAAAAGGCTCTCCTGCGCAACATGCCACGAGATAGAAGCGCAATGCCTGACGAAACGCAGAAATGAACAGCGGATCAATCCACTGTTTTTCAGGAGCGGTCCATACAGAGGCCGCACCGAACTCTGCTTCAAGTGTCATGATGAAAGCGGCTACCAGCGCAGAAATGCCCATGATCAGATAGGTGATGATGGCAAGATAAAGGCAAACAGCTGTCGGATCTGCCACGATAAAACCGAGGGACTTGAGCGTGCGGGCAACATTCAGGAGGTCGGATTCAATGTCAAGGACAATCTGGTAAGAGTGTGTGGGGGTTGTCATGTATTGAAACCCCATCCCAGCGGAAATTATTCCTTTTCTTCAACCAAGGGTGAGCCCAATCATCTGGTAGTTCCCTCTAAAGAGATCAGAGGTAAAATGCAGGAAAGTGAAAAAGCACACGATGTTGTGCTGCCGCTCGACCCAATTACTGGGAGGGTTTTTTGCGCGACTTGCCACAATCCCCATGAGAAGGGGGTTATCAAGGACAAAGCGGCCGCTAAGGGGGCTGATGAACCCAAGAGGTTGCGCACCAAGAACATTTGTACGAATTGCCATGACAAATGAGTATGAATGCAAAGTTGCTTAACTGAGAACACTCAGGAGGATGAAATGCATATGCACTTGAGAATTCAGCTTCTACTGGTGGTGTTCTCGATGCTGGCCTGGCTACCGGTTAGCGAGGCTTCCTTCGAGGATGACGAAGCCTGTCTCATGTGTCACAAGTATCCCCGCATGGGGCGCGTCACGCAGGAAAGCATCTTCAGGTCTTACCATGTACCACCGGAGATGTTCTCCAAGACGGTTCACCGTAATGTTCCCTGTCGTGACTGCCATGATTATATTAAGGAACTGCCTCACAGGCCCGTTGAGGAGGGTGTACGCTGCGATCAGGAGTGTCATACCAAGAAAAATCCGGCCACCGGGAAGCTTTTCAGTCATAAACCCATCGCTGATCTCTATAATAAAAGTGTCCACGCACGACCTAAAAATGTCGAGGGCCTGGATGCCGACAAGCCCTACTGTATCAGTTGTCATACCAATCCCCTGTACAATCCTCACCAGACCGAACCGCCAGAAAAAATAATAGACCGCTGTGAGTTGTGTCATGAAAGGAAGGGATTTGTCACCCAGTGGTATTCACATACCAGTCGTCGGGTGCTTGAAGTCAAGCGTACGGGTAAAGAGATCGTCGAAATCTGCTCGCGTTGTCATGAAAACAAGGCATTGGTGGAACGCCATGTGAAAGCCGCGGCGGAAGAAGGAAGAGAATTAGGTAAGAAGTTTCCCATTGCATCCGAATCATATAGAGATAGCTTTCACGGCAAGGTAACCAGTTATGGTTTTAAGGGCGCTGCGACCTGTCTGGACTGCCATGCCGATCAGGAAAATTATTATAAGGGTGTCCACGGAATCATGTCATCGCGGAATCCGGCATCACCCACCAATGAGAATAACCGAGTGCAAACATGTAAAAGATGCCACGAGGATGCGGATGATAACTTCAAGGTGTTGGATCCACACCCGTCATTTGATGAAAAGTACAACCCGATACTACACCAGGCAGAGTCTATCTACGGTATCGTGGGAGAGGTCGTGGTGCTTGCATTGATCGGTCTCTCGATGTTTGAAACCGTTGGCCGGCGCAGGGATGGGGTAGGCTGGCGATTACGCTGGGGGTCAACCTGGTGGAGACGAAGCAAGCGGAGACGCAGACGTATTATTGAAAAAAATTAATACGACATGAAAAGCTAACTATATTACCAGAGCAAGAGATATCAGATGAAATTGTCTAGTGTCGCTGAGCGCGTATTGGAGAAATCCATGCGTCAGAAACGAGTATCAGATGAAGAACGAAAGGAGATAGAAAGCCTTATTGAGTTGATGCCACAAGACAGGGTGTTGCTCTATAAGAATGTGGTATCCAATCCGATAGGTGATCTCCCACGCTATTCGATTCATATCCGCATTCACCATCTTTTGACATTTACGACATTTCTGCTGTTGGCATTTACCGGCTTGCCGATCCATTTCTTCGAGATCTTTTGGGCAGAGCCATTCAATGATCTATTGGGCGGTATCAATGTCACGCGGATCATTCACAGAACCCTGGCGGCAATCATGATCTTTTCCATGATTTACCATGTTGCAACCTTGATCGTCGGTACGACCATCCGCATCACGGGTGGCTGGTTCGATTTCAGGCGCACCGTGATTCCGACCTTAAAGGACCTGCAGGATATGAAGGATGACATTCTCTATTTCTCGGGCGTCAAGTCACAACGACCGGAAATGGACAAGTTCATGTATAAACAGAAGATCCACTATTTCGCCGCGGCATTTGGCAATAGCGTTATGGTCTTCTCAGGCTCTGCGTTCTTATTTCCGGATATCTGGGCCAGTATCTTACCCGCGGGCTGGGCCTTCTATTTTCAGGACATCATGCGTCTGGCCCATCCCCATGAGGCCCTGCTTGCGTTGGTGGTTATCGCATTCTGGCATTGGTACAACGTACATCTGGCACCAGGCAGATTTCCCATGCAGTGGACATTTCTCACGGGAAAGATTACGCGCGAACACCAGATTGAGGAGCATTTTCTCGAGTATTTACGGAATTTGGTGGAACTGCCTGAAGAGCGGGTATATCTACGTGACTTATTGGAAAGATATGATCTAAGTAGACAGGATAAGCGTCTGGCAATGGGGAAAAGTAAGGACATTGCCACTGAGAGCGAATGACCATGCTGACCCCATTGACGAGGAGACAGAAATGGATTGCCTACGGTTCATTGATTTTCATTGGCGTATGGACGCTCTGGTTGCTCTATCTGATTGGTGTTTACCTGTCTGGTGTGGATTGATGTAATGGGCCAGGTTTCAGTAATGAATAACGTCACTTTCCCTGCTGATTATCATTCGTCAGCAAGGATAAGACTGTTATATACGTGCAGGATATAGGATTATGCAAGAGACAATGTCAAACAGCATGATAATCACTGTAATTTCAGTGACATTTTTTGCCCTTCTCCTGGTTTTGATCCTGGTCATAATCGATCACAAGGCGCGAATATCCGGTAAACTAAGGAAGGACCTGTTTCATATAACAGGTATGCGTAGGGATCACCCGATATGGTCCTATCTGGTGAGTGCCGTTTTACTGACAATTATTGGAGGGATCGGCTTTCAGCTCAGTGCATCGATACTCAAACACACATTGACTGAACAAGACAAAACGTCAGAATTATTGGAAAAACTTGCCGAAAAGCGTGAAATGGAACAAGCCCGGCATTTCCATAACTCTGCAACAGCGATGGCGCTGGAGGGAAAGAAGAGTGTTTGCTATTACTGCCACGGCGATTTTCCTCACTTTGAACAACGCATGATACGTACATTGCTAAACATGCATACACAATTCATTGGTTGCATGACCTGTCATACCGATGCGGCAAAGATAGATGAAGAATCAATGGAGCTGAAATGGTTGAATTATTCGGGAATCGATGTAACCGGTCCGCATTTTGGTACGGACTATGACGGGGATACAGGCTTTCTTACACCGACGGATGACATCTACTCCAAGATTATTCCCTATCTACAGCAAAATGGCGTAGAAAAATTACTTGAAGTGAGGGAGAGCGATCCAATCGCGGTTGATTTTGTCAAAGTGCAGGAACAACTGACAGGTCAGGAACGTGATTTGGTCAAAAAAAGTTTTCATCGGATTGTGGCTGCCAAGGGGCGTTTCTGTACCAAGTGCCATACAGAAGAGGATAAGAGTTATCTGCCTTTTAAGGGCCTTGGATTCTCTGACAGACGAATCAAGGAGCTGACCAGTTTGAATATCATAGGCCTGGTACAGAAATACAAAAAATTCTATATGCCTGAATTGATGGGTTCAGGTGAGCCTGTGGGTAATATTGAATCACTGATGGGGCCTGATGTAAGACTGCCAATTGAAGACGAGGAGCAGGATGATCCCCGTAGCTGGTGGCGGGGTGGAGAGGAACCGGCTGATTGAGTCCAAACGGCTGTCGGGTGAGATGCTAGCTTAGAGGTAGTTATTCGAGTCCGGGGGCTTATGGGATACATATAAAATATATGGAGGAGATTGAAAAATGACATCGACATCGAAGGGAGGTTGGGATAATTCATCAGATACATGGGATGAAGACGAAATAAGGCCTCGGATACCATCGAGAGCATTCCTGCTCTCTGTCTGCCCAGGTCTGGGTCAGCAGTATGCGGGACATCTGATGCGCGGTATTCTGCTTTATACCAATTTGGTCATCTTTTCCTGGCTCGCGGCGGTGGCCTACATGTATGTTTCCTCTCCGCTGAGCAGTATTCTGCTGCTTTCCGTTCCATTCATCGGTGTGGCGCTTATTGGAGTAGATGCCGCTCTGTGCGCAAAACGGGAAGCAAGTGACTATCGATTAAAATGGTATAACCGTTATTGGATCTATGCGGCGGTTTTTCTGACGCTTTTGGCCACGGTAAATCCATTTATGGATTACATCGTCGGCGGTCGGATTGTGCGTGCATTTTTCAACACATCAGACAGTATGTATCCTACGATACTCAACCGTGATCTTGTGGTAATCAATAAACTGATAATGCCGAAACGTGGTGATATCGCCTTGATTGAGTTCGGTGAAAAGCGCAAGGCGGGGACTATCACAAAGGTAATAAAAGACCAGTTACTTCGCAGAGTCATTGGGATCGAAGGGGATACAATAGAGATTCAGGGAAATCAGGTTTTTCTCAACGGAAATGTAATCGATGAGGCCTATGTCTCATATGCTGATAGCCAGAGTCTCAATGTCTTCATGGAATCTGACTACAAGATGGAATCCGTAGTCGTGCCATCCAACTCTTTTTTTGTTCTTGCTGATGCCAGGCACTATAGTTTTGACAGTCGGATTTTCGGAATGGTGAATCAAGAGGAGATCGGCGGTGTGGCTACAAAGGTTTTCTGGTCCTGGAATTTAGACGAAGGCAGTTTCAAGTGGAACCGCACGGCAATGAGTTTAATGTAGAGTGAATGGGGTCGTGGTTGTTTATACCCATCATGGATAGGTTTTCCCGAGGAAGGGTGCGTCATCCTTGTTCCATGGCAAGACGCGATGACGCGTAATAGCCAGTCTATTGCAAGGAATCGCAACGCCGCCATGGGGCAAGGAGGGCGTGTGATTTCCGGGGAAACCTATCCATGATGGGTATTTTACACGACATGTATAACGAACTGATGAAAACAAGAATAACTACTCGCAACAGGTGTACAAGATACGGCTATCCGTTTTCCATGAAATGGATTGGCAGTCTATTGCTTTTGCTAATACTCATCGCTGCTGTTTCATCAGCTGGTGCAGTGGAATCCTTGATAAAATTTACGCGGATACTTGAACTCACTGGTCCGGTTGATAAACCCCTGGTAATGCCAACGGATATTGCTATCGGGAAGGATGAGCGGATATATATCGTGGATAGCGGCAATCACCGTGTTCTCTGTTATTCCAGGGATGGGAAGTATCTTTTTGCATTTGGGTCCGCGGGTGAGGGAGACGGAGAATTACTTGGGCCTGTAGGTATCACCACAGCTGAAGATGGTAGTGTATTGCTTGCTGATCGTGGCAATAAAAGGATTCAGATCTTTGATGAAAAGGGACAGTTTCTCAACACGATAGAAACACGCAGTGGTGGAAAGAGCGCTTCACCGGTTGATGTGGCGGTGGATAAATCAGGGAAGCAACTCTATGTCACTGCCAGCATTCCGTTTCATCAGGTGTTTGTCTACGGCGAGGATGAGGCTGGCGGGAAGGTTAAGGCGGTTTGGGGAAAGCCGGGAAGTAACCCAGGTGAATTTCGCTATCCGGCCACTATCGCAATAGGACCGGATAAGCATATCTATGTCGTGGATGTGTTTAATTCCAGGCTCCAGGTTTTTGATGTTTCTGGAAAGGCATTGGTAACCATTGGCTCCTGGGGGATTACACCTGGACATCTTTTCCGCCCCAAGGGTGTTGCAATAGGTAATGACGGCCTGATTGCGGTAAGTGACAGCTACCTTGGAGTCCTGCAACTGTTTGATAGTGATAAACGTTTTCAGGGCGTCCTCGGAGAAGCTGGAGATATCGCTCACTTTACTACCCCAACCGGTTTGGCATTCGATGGAAAGGGTCGATTGTATGTAGCTGAAATGCTTGCCAACAGGGTCAGTGTCTTGGAGCTTGAGCATTGATCCCATGATGTCTTGGCCAGGTACGATTTCTCGAAACCTCTATGCCGCGATGCTGTATGGGTTGATTGTTCCCATGGCGTCATGGTGTTTGCCGACAGATACAGCGGATGCGGCCAGAGTCGTCGCGGAGAAACGTGAATGTGCGACCTGTCATATTGCTTGGATGTCAGAGTTCAAACGGGAGGATGTCCTCACCCTGATTCCATACGAGCCGAGACCCGTGGAAAAAACGGGTAAACAGGACGTGGTAAGCACTGAGATGATGTGTTTCTCCTGCCATGACGGTTTTGTCTTGGATTCAAGACCACTCTGGCTAGAAGGACGGCATAATCATCCGGTGGGAATGGAGCCATCTGAAAAAGTCCACCTGCCAGAGAAGGAGGGGAAGACGGTCTTTCCGCTGAATGACGATGGCAAGGTCTACTGCGGTACCTGCCATAGTGCTCATGGGCTGTCATGGCAGGAGTCGGACTCACCAAT
>JBDLIZ010000160.1:0-9724 GCA_039714615.1 Pseudomonadota bacterium
CGGCTTTGGATTAAGTAAGTGCCATTCCGGCCAGCCCCTCAACAAAAACGATCAAGAAAACAAACCAAAAGCGCTTTTCCACAGCAGGTTTTCTATCCCCGGACAAACCCCCTACTCAATCCCCGAAACGATCAATCCTAAACGCCTCAATAGGCAAATCCGTCTTACCATCCACAATCAGCTGCGACATGATTTTCCCCACGACGGGTGAAAGCTGAAAGCCGTGGGCTGAAAAACCAAAGGCATGGAAGGCATTAGGCGCTTTCGCGCTGGGACTGATGACGGGAATATGGTCAGGCATGAACGCTTCCAGACCCGCCCAAGTGCGCACAATGCGCACTGTGCGCATATGAGGAAATAGATCAACGGCGGTTTGACTGCTGATGGCCAAATTACGGAAATCAATTTGGGTGGACTGAGTGGCCATATCATGTTTGGCCAAATGCGCCCCGCCGATCAAGACTGTACCGTTTTGCATTTGTTTGAATGATAGTTTGCGACTGGCCGCGCCCACCACTGGATCCAAAAAATGAGGTACGCGCTCGGTAACCATCATCATCGGGGCACCCACCTGGACGGGTACCGAGTCACCTAGCTTTGCAGCTACTTCTCCCGCCCAGGCACCCGCACAATTTACCAGCACAGGGGCCTGGAATTCATCGCGCTGAGTCTTAACATGCCAGTGCTCGCCCACCCGCTCAATAACATGAGCAGAGCTGCTTACATAATATTTCACGCCAAGTGACTCGGCCTTGCGGCGAAAGGCGGTGGTTGCATGAAAGGGGCGGGCAAATCCATCGGCGCGCGAAACCAAGGCAGCGACACAGTGGGGCGCCAAGGCGGGCACCAGACGATAAAGTTCTTTACGATCTACCAGTTCTTCGTGGTGATAACCCAGCTTTTGCAGTTTCGAAACTCGATCTTCCAACAGCGCCAAATCAGCGGCATTTTCGGCAACACGTACTTGGCCACTCAATTTGACATCGCAATCCGCATCGACCAGGGTATGAATCTCGCGCCACATCCGTGAAGCAGCCAGGGTAAGCGGAAGCTCAGCGATATGACGATTGAGCTGACGCAATCCACCCGCATTGACGCCGGAGGCATGCCGTCCGGCGCTATCCTTCTCGATAACGATGCAAGCGATGTTTCGCATTGCGAGATGTAAAGCGGTGCAGGAACCCATGAGTCCGCCACCGATAATCACGACATCGGCCTTCATCCCGACTCGCCTTGGGTATTTAAATCGGTAAGCTGTGAGAGGCTGATGGGTTTGATGGGTGGTCTGATGCGGAAATGACCCACTTCTTCCATCGATCTGCCCAAGGCATGGGAGATGATATGGGCCACGGCATTGCCACACTGCCGACCCTGACAAGCCCCCATTCCCGCACGCGTGAAAAATTTCACCTGGTTGCTGTCTTGATGTCCATCTTTAACCGCTTGGCGGATTTCACCCGCGGCGATCTCTTCGCAGCGACAAACGATGATATCGTCATCGAGCACATCCAGCATGGCTTGGGGTGGACGATACAGCGCCTCTAAAAAGGGGCGTATACGCAAATCCGCACGCATCCATGAGCGATCATCCTGCGCGCGGCGATCCCTTTCATGCACTTCGATTTTTCCCAAGGCCCGTAGTGCCTCAAGGGCAGCCAATCGCCCCGCATGCTCGGCAGCGACCGCCCCCCCAATGGCGGCATTGTCCCCTGCCACGGCAACCCCTGAAACACTGGTATTACCCCATCCGTCAATGCTTGGGCACCAGCACATTTGGGAATGATTCCAATAGTGCTTACACGCTATGGACATCGTCAGATGGGTATTGGGAACAATACCAAACTGGGTGAGTAATAACGGGGCTTGCATGGTGTGCGCTTTACCCTGGTGAGTAAACTTCACCTTTGAAAGCCGCTCATCACCGGATGCACAAAGATCGGTGATTCCATGATAGGATTTAACCCCAAGCCGGTACAGATCACGTTTGTAAACCAGACCCTTGGTGATATAGTGGCCCGCTAACAAGGCCTTGGGTATGTGGCGTAAGGCTTTAAACCAATTACCCAGCGGTGCAATGTCGAGAATAGCGCTGATTTTTACGCCCGAGCGCGCATATTGCCAAGCCAACAACAATAGCAAAGGCCCTTTACCGGCCAGTACCACATCGGTATCAGGCACGATACCCGCGGATTTCATCAGCACCTGAGCCGCACCGGCATTCATCACGCCCGGTAAGGTCCAGCCCTGAAATGGCAGGGGTCGCTCCATGGCACCGCCGGTGATAAGAATTCTTTGCGCCTGGATTAGGCGCGCCTTTGCTTGGTGAATAATTCCGATTTCACGCTCGGAATTGATAGACCAAATGGAGGTTTCGGGAAAATACGCGGCACCGCATTGGCGAAAATCATCTACGAGCTTTGCACCACGCATGTAGTCGGGCCCGAGCAACTCAGCCCTTTTGTTAGGGACAGACTCTATAGCGCGGAAGATCTGACCACCCGGGGCCGGCTGTTCGTCAAATAACGCGACCTCAACACCCGCTCCGGCGGCAACACCCGCGGCGGCCAGACCGGCGGGGCCGGCGCCAACGATCGCAAGCTGGTATGATTTATTCACGCTAAAATGATCGCCCAACACCGCGTTGGCGAGATATACGCATCCCCTGCTCTACCCGCACCATGCAGGCCTGCCGATTGGGCACACCGTCGATCTCCATAAGGCAATCAAAACATACGCCCATCATGCAAAAAGGTGCCCTGGGTGCTCCGGAAACCGGCGTAGTACGACAGTAACCCAGCCCCTGCACCAGCACAACGGCCGCAACGCTCTCGCCGGCTGGGACCTTAACATCCACCCCATCGATATTAACAATGACCGTCGAAACTGAATGATCAGCCAGGCGTTTGAACATCTTCAGTCCTATTTGGGTAAAGTTGCATATCTGTACTAGGAGTCTGTCGGACTTGGGACTGATCTACTGCGGAAAAGCCGGATTTGGCCAGATCTCCCGATCCTTTTCGTTAAATAGCGACGGCTATTCGCCTCAAAGGATCGAAAAATCTGCCTCAAACCGTCTTTCCCTCGCGACGATCGCCCAAATCCGACAGGCTCCTAGATCTTAACCAATCCGGTGATATTAGGATGTTCAAAAACCATACATTCTTGGATGGGCAGTTTCCTGCCCGCATGCGCACTGATCGCCCGATTGTACATGGCCAGCGCAATGGCAATATCAATATAGGCCAGGCCTACCGCATTGAAATAAATACGTTCCTCATCTGATTCCCGACCGATTTTCTGTCCTGAAACCAGTTCATGCAGATCCGCATAGATATGCTTACTCGACAGTAATCCGTCCGCATACATCAAACTCAAGGTTTGACTGCGATGGGTGACCGTATCCCAGCAATCACATACGATCTTATCGCACTGTTCCGCCACCTTGAACTCATCTTCCCATCCCCCGACATGACTGTAGAAGCTGCCGGGTTTCATCCAATCGGCCTTTAGCAACGGGGCTTGTGCACTGGTGGCCGTTACCAAAATGTCAGCGCCCTCCATCGCCAATTTATTATGCGTCTGTGTCGCAACAAAATTCATGTCAGGAAACAAGGGTGACATTTCCTTAATAAATTTCTGCTCCCTCGCCAAGGTTCTAGAGGCCACTCGACACTCCGCCAGACCAGGGAAGACGATTTTCATCGCCAACAGATGCATCTTAGCTTGCTCACCGGCGCCGATAAAACCGATGACCTCGCTGTTCTTGTGTGCAAGATATTTAGCGGCAATCCCACCCATGGCCGCAACGCGCATATTGGATGCCAGCGTACCCTCCATGATGGCGATGGGGAAACCTCTTTCGATCTCGGAGAGTATGAAAACCGCGCTGAGATTCTGAACACTATACTTTTTAGGATTTCTGGGGAAAACAGAAACCCATTTAAGGCCGCATATCTTTTCATTGAGCAAAGTAGCGGGCAAACAATTGATGCGTTCCTGAGTCGCCGGATTGAAAATCTGGACGATCTTGTCCGGGAACATGATCTGATGCTCCTCAAAGGCGATCATCGCTTTCTCGGCCACCTGCATCGCCATGCGCAGATCGAAACATCCCGCCCACAGCAAGTCTTCCTGAGAAAAATGGGTGATCGATACGTTATGGTCAGCCATGTCAAAGCCTATCTGCAAGGTAAGATCTTAATGCGCTGCTGTTTAACTCACCGCCACCACGGCCAGTCGCAGGCTTTCTTCTATGATGGCTTGCGGAGGACGCTCGATAAATCCTGTCTCCATCAGCTGGTGAACCAAACGCCGAGCCTCCAAGATATCGATTCTGGCCTGCAGACGATATTCTTCCTTAGTTTTGATGCGTCTGGCCACACCGTCTTTGACCGCTTGCATGGCCACCTCGGCCGCCTCCAGGCTGTACATGCCATGATCGGTCATCAAGGGAAGTATGCTGTCGGGTTCTATGTCGCGATCTTCCGCATATTTAGCTAGGGAGTGCGCCGCGGCAAGGGCCATGTTATCGGTAATGTGCCTGGCATGGGCCAGTACCGTCCCTTTGAGAATCCCGGGAAAACCTAGGGAATTATTGGCCTGATTGGGAAAATCGCCACGGCCCGTAGCAACGATATAGGCCCCTGCTTGCTTTGCTGCATGGGGATATATTTCTGGAACAGGGTTAGCCAGCGCAAATACGATAGGCTTATGCCCCATGGCGGCGATCCATTGCTTTTTGACAATATCGGGACCGGGCCGGGAAATGGCAATGAGTACATCCGCGCCCTGCATTGCCTCTTCAATATGGGCTACGTTCTGCGGATTCGTCTGCTGGCAAAGTTCCCATTTGCGATAAAAGGCGGGATCGGCTTCCAAATCGGCGCGCTTACCTGAAAGTGCGCCTTTGGAATCAAACATGATAATACGCTTCGGATCCGCGCCGGCGGCAATGATCAACCGCGCCGTCGTGGTATTGGCAGCCCCGGCGCCAAAAAACACGATGCGCACATCATGCAACTCCTTATCCACCAGTTTGAGCGAGTTGACCAGACCGGCAAGTGCCACGCTTCCGGTCCCCTGTGCATCATCGTGCCACACCGGGATTTCGCACTGCTCACGTAACATGTCCAATACGCGATAGCAGTTGGGTTGAGAAATATCCTCCAGATTGATAGCGGCAAACGAGTGTTGGACCATCTTCACGAACTGGATGATACGCTCCGGGTCATTTCGTCCGTGTTCATCACGACTATCTATGCACAGCGCCACGGCATCGAGCCCCCCCAGAAACTTCATTAGCATGGCCTTGCCTTCCATGACACCAAGCCCCCCGGGGGGTGTTACATTGCCATCGCCCAGCACCCGTGTTGAGTCACTGATGACGGCCACCGTATTACCCCGATTGCTGAGCCTGAAGGATGCCTCTCTGTCCTCACGAATCGTGGTAGAGACTTTAGAAACCCCGGGGGTATACCAAACGTTAAACCAGTTGAAGCCATACAGGCCCGCCTTGGGAACAGTCATCATTTTTCCGCCGTAAAACTCGTGGCAACGAAGGGACAACTCCTTGAAAAAAATCGTCTTGGCTTTAGCCAGTTGAGCGGGTGTCAGTTCGGGGGGAAATAGAGACATTAGATCCACGAGCATCTGCTCAGACATTAGTGCACCTTTTAACGGTTCAACCGTTAGATATTTAGTGTGATCGATTTAAGTAAATACTAATAAACACTTAGGATAAGCACTTTGATTTTAATCAAGTAATCCGCCAGTGGATATAACCCATCGAGGGCACAAGGCGATTTTTATGATTTATGCCTTGTATCCTTTGTGCCCTTGTGGCGAAACATTGATGCCGCTACACTGCAATTCGCTAAATGGAATTTATTTTCAGCAAAATATAAAACCGTAATAGAAAATGCCTTTGAACAAACCCGGGCAGGGGAAACCATGATTCAAATTAAAAAAATAACATTCCGCGAAATTCATTTACCACTAAAAGAACCGTTTGTAATCTCCTCCGGTGTGCAGAGTCTGCGCAGAATAATTGTTGTCGAACTCGAGGATGTCGATGGTGTCATCGGATGGAGCGAATGTGTCGCGGATGAGTTACCCAACTACATGCCCGAAACCACGGATATCTCCTGGCTGACGCTACGTAAGTGGATTGCACCGGCCATTCTCGGTCAGGCTTTCGACGGCCCTGAAGCGGTCTATCCTTTTCTCCAGAAGGATATCCGTGGCCATTTCATGGCAAAAGCCGCTGTTGAGATGGGCATATGGGAACTTGACGCACGCAAACAAGGAATCTCTTTGTCTAAACGGCTCGGTGGCACCCGTACTCAAATTGCCACTGGGATCTCCATCGGCATTCAGGATAGCCCGCAACTTCTAGCAGCCAAAGCCGGACACTATCTCGCGCAGGGCTACCGCAAGATAAAATTAAAGATCAAACCTGGGGCGGATGTCGAGTATGTAGCCGCCGTTCGCGACGCATTAGGACCCGATGCACCCTTGATGGTCGATGCCAATAATGCTTACACACTCGATGATCTGGATGTGCTGCTGCAACTCGACCAATTCGATCTGGTCATGATGGAACAACCTTTGGCCTGGGATGATTATGTGCAGCATGCGCAACTGCAGCGCAGACTGAAAACACCTGTTTGTCTGGATGAATCAATCACCGGTGTCGACCGCACCCACGATATGCTGACGCTGAAAAGCGGGCGTATCGTCAATATCAAACCTGGGCGGGTAGGCGGTTTCTCGTCTTCGCTTGCGATACATGATTTGTGTATGGAAAATGACATTCCCGTTTGGTGTGGCGGGATGCTGGAAGGCGGTATTGGTCGCGCTCACAATGTGGCCCTGGCATCGCTTCCCAACTTCACCCTTCCCGGAGATGTTTCTCCGAGCGACCGCTACTGGGCACAAGATATCGTCACCCCGGAGTGGACCATGAACCCGCAGGGCATGGTAAGCGTTCCCATAGATCAACCCGGTATGGGCGTTGAGCCCGATTTGGATCGAATCGAGGATCTAACCGTAAAGAAAAATACTTTTAAGGTGTAACGTACCAGGAAAGTTGAGATCCGGTGGCCCTGAGGCCGGCCTCAGGGCCACCGGACTCAAAACCCGTCGTGACCCCTGGTTGATTTCGCCTTACGCGAACTCCTGCGCCACAAGCAGCAAAAGAAACTCCTGTCAGAGCTTGTGAATAAATCTCCGCGCGAAGCGAGGGTGTTCCTGGGCGTGTCTGGCAAGGCGCGGGAGTCCCAATATCTGGGAGTGTGGCGAGCTTTACATGACCAGATATTGGGGGACCCGCAACGCAACCAGGCGCGTTCAGGGGCGCCCGCAGCCGTGGGGGGATTTTATTCACAAGCTCTCAGTCAAGGTGACCTGGGAGGGTAATCTTGAGGAGATGCGTAACGGTACCGCCCTCGTTCATCCGGCTGACATAGTGCGCTGCAGAATGAAAAGTGTAAGTTGCAAAGTACTCGGTATTCTACTATGTGGGCTACTGCTACACGGCTGCGCCTACCTCCAAAACACGTTCAAACAGGCTGGATACAAAAGTAGTTTCAAAAAAACCAACCAGAAGGCCGTACTAAAGCATCTTTTGACCAGGGATACCTTTTATGTTTACGGCAACCTCAAGGACGAAGACGACGCCTACAAGGGTTATGCTCTAGCAGTGGCCGCCCTGACAGAAACCGGCGATAAAAACGAAGTCGTTGATGTCACGCATTTTGCGCGCAGCAACTCTTTCTATGGTCTCCATCTTCCTGCGGGTGAATATCGCTTGATCGTGTTGGCGGATTTAAACGAGGACGGTTTATACGAATCCTCCGAAATCATTGCACATGCGCCGCTCCGCTTAAATGAAAAAAGCGACCCTGACCTTGTTGCCAGTAGCGATATCATCGTTGCCCCGACAAAACCATCCCACGAAATTCACGAAATAAGCATTCCAGTACGGTCAGCAGCGGTTGAGAAGAAGCAGTCACTATTCTACCCGAAGGGTACGATCAGGGCGGTTGATGATCCCCTGTTTTCGCGTTCTACCGCAACCCTGGGCATGTATGATCCTGCCGCGTTTATGGAAATGGCACCGATGATGTTTTACGCGCTTGAAGAAGACCTCCCATACAAGGTTCCGATCGTCTTTATCCACGGTATCGAAGGCTCGATTACCGATTTTTTGCCCTTGTTGGAGAGGCTTGATCGACAGCGATACAAACCCTGGTTTTTCTATTACCCTTCCGGCGCCGACTTGGATAAACTGGCGCAACTGTTCTACCGAATCTTCTTGTCCGGCAAGGTCATACCGCTGGACGAGATGCCGCTGGTTGTTGTGGCCCATAGCATGGGCGGGCTGATCGTCAGAAAGTCGCTAAATTCCTATGCAGGTGTGTCGAAAGAAAACGATATTAAGATGTTCATATCCATAGCCACACCCTTTGGTGGCCACCCAAGTGCCAAAAGGAGCATAGAAAGTGCACCATTGGTGCTGCCATCCTGGTACGACCTCGATCCAGACGGTGATTTCATACATGAGCTCTACAAAAAACCGCTACCAAAACGCGTACAACATCACTTGATATATGCCTATGGCAATCCGTCAAAAATCAAACTCGGCGAGAACAGCGACGGGGTCGTTCCCCTTTCCAGCCAGTTACACGCTCCCGCGCAGGCGCAATCGAAGCGACAGTACGGTTACAACCAAGGACATGTCACGATCTTGAGTGATGATTCACTCATAAGTCAGCTGTTAAAGCTTATATACACGGTCAAGGCCCCAGCCCCTGAAGCGAATATGAACTTTCTAGTCCAAGGCGGCTTTAATGTTCAGCTCTCGAACGACTATACAGAAATTGAACAATACGCAATTCACAGTATTGGCAAATATTTACGCGCACTCAGTAAAGGCTGGATAGAACCCATCAATGAATACGATACCCGCTTCATTGCAGCCATAAATGGAGAAGTGGAAGCTGCCTATCCCTCGGAATCCGCATGGTTGAAATTTAAGACAGATTATCCGGAGATCGCGACGGGCAGCGAGGACTAAGATGAAAATCCATACTCCAGACAGCGCAGAACTCCAGGCTCCTAGATCCTGCAAGTCGCAGTGCTATCGTCCCTCGCCTGAAGGCGAGAGATTTACTGAACCCAATACCCCAGCTACTGCAAGCGATCAATACCCTCCACCAGGAAACAGGCCAGGGCTTTGGTACGCTTGCGCAGACTGCTCAAGCTGCTCCATTCCTTGGGACTGTGGAAAAATTTGCCAAAGGGGCCGAGCCCATCTACGGTGGGCACGCCAAATCCTGCCAGCAGATTAGCATCAGAACCGCCGCCTTGCAGCGGTGCTTCACCCACTTTGAGCCCTACGGCGCCGGCATAGTCCTCGTAAACCTCGCGTAATCCTTGATTCTCCGCGGAAGGCTCCATAGGTGGACGGCTCACCCGCCCTTCAAGCCTGGCCGTGGCCTGCCGCAGATGATCTTTTACGTTATCCATGCCTTCAAATGGCCGCTCGGCAATCTCATTTAATGCGGCAACGACCTGATCGGCGCCCTCCATGGTACCAAAGCGGGCATCGATGACGCAGGAAGCGCTCTCCGGCACGGTATTCTTGGCGCTGCCCCCCTCTACCAGACCTACATTAACAGTGGTGCCGGAAGCATAGTCGGTCAACGCCTCAATACGCGGGATC
>JBDLIZ010000161.1:0-9599 GCA_039714615.1 Pseudomonadota bacterium
TCTACCATTAATGTGTGAATCTCCGTTCCCGGGCTCGTCCAACAAACGGTTCAGATTGTGGTTCGCTCCGCTCTCACAATCTAACCTTATTCGTTGGGCTTATCTATTTTCCAGATCAACAAAAGGCACTAACGGGCATGAAGCATCAGCTAAGGAGTGATGGAAAGATTGCTGCAATGGTTTATTCTACCGCTGAAAGGAATCCATTTTTTTCAATTCCGGTTTCCATTATCCGGCGACGTGCAAACCTACCGGCACCACTGCCTGGTCAGCCAGGACCTTTCAGTCTTGGAGGCGAGGATAAACTTGAAAAAACATTTGCTGAAGCCGGATTTAGAAATATAGAGGTTGAAAGAATCAATGCGCCGGTTCGCCTCTCTTCAGCAGCGGAATGTTTGCAGTTTGAGCAAGAATCTTTCGGAGCACTTCATCAAATGTTGTCGGGTCTATCTGATACTGAGCAGGATGAGGCATGGAGCGAAATCGAGGAAGCTCTGAGCCAGTTCGAGACCAATGGTCAGTTTGAGGGGCCCGGTGAAATGTTAGTAGCCGTTGGCATGAAATAATCGATATTCAAACCAACAACCAGTCAGTTGCCAGAAACAAGAGAGAAAAATGACTCGTTATGCAATCGTCCAAAAGCCACCGGTTTTTCTAGATAAACAAAAGACCATTGAATCTGCGGTTACTTTGGTTGAAGAAGCAGCAGGCAATGGGGCAGAAGTGGTTGTATTTACAGAGGCATTCATACCGGGTTATCCCACCTGGATATGGCGTCTTAGGCCGGGGGGTGACTGGGACTTGTCAGAGGAACTGCATGAGCGTTTATTGATGAATGCTGTGAATATGGAATCTGATGACATGATTCCTCTATATGAAGCCGCTCAAAAGCATAAAGTAACGGTCGTCTGCGGTATAGAAGAGAGAGACAGCAAGCTTAGCCAGTCAACGCTTTACAACACAGTTATCATTATCGGTTCAGATGGCACATTGTTGAATAGACATCGTAAATTGATGCCAACCAACCCGGAACGTATGGTATGGGGATTTGGTGATGCATCTGGATTGAAAGTTGTTGAAACGCCTGCTGGTCGCATTGGTACCTTGTTGTGCTGGGAAAACTACATGCCACTGGCAAGGTATGCGTTGTATTCTCAGGGCCTAGAGATCTTAATCGCACCGACCTACGATAGTGGTGATGATTGGATTAGTAGCTTACAACACATAGCACGCGAAGGCTGCTGCTGGGTAGTGGGATGTGGAAATCTCATGAAAGGCAGTGATTTTCCAGATGACTTTCCTGAGAAATCGAGGCTATACCCGGATCCAGATGAGTGGGTGAATCCTGGTGATTCCGTTGTCATTGCGCCAGGAGGCAAGATTGTTGCGGGTCCTATGCGAAATGAAGCCGGCATTCTGTACGGTGATATCGATCGAGAAAAAACAGGTATAGCTAGGAGAGCACTTGACGTAACAGGGCATTACTCACGCCCGGACATTTTTACACTTCATGTGAATACCCGATCTCAGTCCCCCATAGTATTTGACGATTAAGTCGTCAATGAAAACTCACGCTATCTAAAGTGAGAAGAGTTTTTGGAGGAACTCATGAACAATATAGCTTATTACAACGTTAGCTCCATAAGTTGAGAGAGGGGGGATAAGTTTATGTTTAGTAAAGATTGTTTTATCCAGGACTGTATAAAAGCTGTTGCTGATGGGCAGGGAGCAATTCGTGAAATTGTGGCTGAAGCGATTTCCGATAGTAGCAGGGTGATGTCTGAACTTGGTGAGCCAGAACATGCTGGCATTACACCTATCTACAGATCTTCTGAACTAACCATTATCAACTTCGTATGGGCACCCTGTATGAGTCTCATGCCTCATAATCACCAAATGTATTCACTTATCGGCATATATTCTGGTAGAGAAGACAATGTTTTTTGGCGAAGAACAAAAACCACCATTGAGGCAGCAGGAGCCAAATCTCTTGGGGTCGGTAACGTAGCTACGCTTGGTCGTGACATCATCCATTCTGTACTTAATCCAATTGGCAAAATGACATGCGCAATACATATTTATGGTGGTGACTTTTTTGAACCAGACGAGCCTAGAAGTGAATGGGATCATGAAACATTAATTGAACGACCATGGGATATAGACAAGGCCAAATCTCTATTTCGAGAGGCAGAGGCTCGATTTAATGCCACGAAATAATAGAGCTATACGATCAAACTGATGAATCTCCATCAGTTTTGTATCACAATTATTTGCGCTGATTTGATATGCTGTTTTCGGCCATATACGAATGGCAGCTCAGGGTGGAAAGCGGGCCTTCGCGACCGGTGTCAGAATGCTTTAGCGTGCAATATTTTCTGTTCTATCGAGTGAGCCCTACCTCATCGATTTTGCCTTTATAGCCGTAAATTTAATCGTCCAGATCGATGGTGGGCAACATACCGAGCAAGGACACTATGATCAACGAAGAACTCGTTATCTGGAATCCCATGGCCGCAGGGTTGTGCGCTACTGGAATAACGAGGTGTTGAATAATAGAGAGGGTGTGCTATGGAGCCCCTCTCCCAGAGGGGGAGAGGACTAGAATAGGATTTGTGTGGTTTATGAATCGCTATTATTTCAGCACTGGCCGGGCAAAGGTTCCCTGAATGGGCCGGTTATTGGCGTGATGCATAATATTTGCGAAGGTTTTGACCTGTTTTTTCGAGACACCGACAAAGTTTTTCATGACCAGCCAGCGCACCCCTTCGGTACAAGGCGGCGTGGTGAGTGAGCCGTTAAAACGGTAGTAGTCCCGGCCTTTTGGCAGTAGATCCATAGCACTCACCTTTCCCTTGAGGGCCTCATTGTCCCCTGCGTTTTCCGGCATGGAGGACCACAGTTTTCCTATGACCGAATTGTCTTTACCTTCCCTGAACATGACCGCGATCACGGCCAGATTTCCGTCACTGTCGGCATGCACGAAATGAGCCTCCATGGGGAAGGACTGTCCCTCGATGTGATTCTCACTGGGGGTATGGAAATGAAACTGTTTCAATTCAAAATCGATACCGTCCACCTTGATTTTGCTGCCGGGGGCGTAGTTGGCCTGAACGGTATGGCCGTTGTTGAGTATGTCCGTGGCATGGGTGGTGTAGTTGAAATCAATGGTCTTGAGATCGGCCTCGATGAAGCCGTTCAGGTCTATCGGGGACTGGTTTCTCCCCGTCGCACAGGCCCTGAATTTTGCATCCAATGTCCCCCAATGCTCGGGACCGGAATCCCCGCTATATTCCCAATGGATCTTTTTACCAGCTACGGTGGAGCCGCTCGCGAGAATGATGCCACCGAGTAAAGCCAAGAGCGTTTTTCTCATAGTTCACCTTTAACCATAAAAACAAAAAAAGCGGAGGTATGAAAACCTCCGCCTGTTAATATGACTCCTGTCCTACCCTAAGCGTGTAGGGATTATCCTGTTAATAAAAGTTATGACGCTGTCTCTTGTAGTGCTTCCAGCACCCCTTTACGAATTTCTTGTGATGGCCATAACCATGGCCATGATGGTGATGATGCCAGTAATGACTACAATGGTGTCGAAATCTCTTTTTATTCCAGCGATATCCACATTTGCCACCGATCAGTTCGGCCAGGGCCTTCTGGTCCATTTCTTCACTGCTTTCAAGATCTGCTAACACGAGGCTTGCCATAGTTGTGTCTCCTTATAGGATGTAACAAGTGTCGTGAGCCCTCATGGCTCGCCATAAAGAATGCAGGTCCTGTGCCAGAAGGCCTATAGTAATTATCGGATGCTCATTAACTTTATGAAAGATATGGTAAATTATATAATTATTTATGCGTCTGTCGAAGATGCATAATGTATTCTCTGTTTGTTGAGTTAGTCATGTAATAACAAGTAAGGCCAAAGTGTTTCTGCATGAAAAACATATTTTGGTCTAATTTCTTTGAACGAGAGGATCATGGGTATACTTGGGCCTACTCGATCTCAACCAATGCCTCATCCGGGTTTACGCTGTCACCTTTGGCAACATTCACTGCTATTACCTTACCGCCGATGGGGGCCTGGACCTCGGTTTCCATTTTCATGGCCTCGGTGATCAGGACCGGGTCACCGGCCTTGATCTTATCATTCTCCTTGACCAGTACTTCGACGATGACCCCTGGCATGGAGGTGGTGACATGGCCCTCCTTGGTGGCGCGCGGGCGTTGTCCGCGGGAAGATTTTTTACCGGGCTTGGTTGGTACCGCACCCTGGGCGCCTCCGGTGAGTACCACTTCATCCAAGGTTTCCACCAGGATCTCCGTGGGTACCCCATCCATGTGGAGAAAAAAGCGTCGCTCGGTGTCGCTCTTTTGGCCTGTGCCTTTGACCTCGATGTGGTAGGTCTCGCCGTGATAGATCACGTTGAAATCCGTTGGGGCGGTATTGGGGGAGGTTTCGCTTTTGTCAGGAATGGGCTCCAGGGGTTCAGGCTGTAAGGTTCCCTCGGCCCGATCCTTTAGAAATTGACGACCGATCTCCGGAAACATGGCATAGATCATGACGTCTTCGTCGGTCTTGGCCAACTCACCGATCTGGCGGTGCAGTTCGTCCATTTCATCCTTGAGCAGGTCTGCCGGTCGGCATTCGATGACGTCTTCGTTGCCGATGGCCTGCTGACGTACCGCATCATTAACCGGCCCGGGGGCCTTGCCGTATCGCCCCTGCAGGCAAAGTTTGACCTCGTTGGTGATGCTCTTGTACCGCTCCTTAGTGAGTACGTTGAGTACTGCCTGGGTGCCAACGATCTGTGAGGATGGGGTCACTAGAGGTGGGTAGCCGAGATCTTCTCGCACCTTGGGAATCTCTTCGAGGACCTCATTCATGCGGTTCAAGGCGCCCTGTTCTTTGAGTTGATTGGCCAGGTTAGAGATCATCCCGCCGGGGACTTGATTGATCTGTACCCGCGTGTCGACACCGGTGTAGTCACTTTCGAATTGGTGATATTTCTTGCGTATCTCATAGAAATAAAAGCCTATCTCCTGCAGCGCCTCCAAATCCAGCCCGGTATCGTATTCGGTGCCCCGCAGGGCGGCGACCATACTTTCGGTGGGCGGGTGACTGGTGCCGCCGGCCATGGAGGAGATTGCCGTATCGATATGCCGACAGCCGTTCTCGATGCCCTTGAGTTGCGACATCTCGGCAAGCCCCGAAGTGGCGTGGGAATGAATGTGTACGGGCACCTCCAGCGCCTCGACCAGATCGTGGACCAGTTCGCCCGCGACCATGGGGGTCAGCAGCCCTGCCATATCCTTGATTGTGATGCTGTCGCACCCCATCTCCTGCATCTGTTTGGCCATTTCCACGAACTGGGCATTGTCGTGCACCGGGCTGGTGGTGTAGCTGATGGCCCCCTGGGCGTGCTTGCCGGCCTCTTTGACGGTCTCAATCGCTACCCGCAGATTACGCACATCGTTGAGGGCATCGAAGATTCGAAACACATCCATGCCGTTGTTGGCGCTATGTTTAACGAAGGCCTTGACCACATCGTCCGAGTAATGCCGGTAGCCGAGCAGGTTTTGGCCGCGTAACAACATTTGCAAGCGGGTATTGGGCAGGGCCTCTCTGAGCTTGCGTAGACGCTCCCAGGGATCTTCCTTTAAAAACCGCACACAGGCGTCGAAGGTAGCGCCACCCCAGACCTCCAGTGACCAGAAACCGATCTTGTCCAAGCGCTCGCAGACCGGCAACATGTCTTCGGTACGCATTCGGGTGGCCAGCAGGGATTGATGTGCATCTCGCAAGATGGTTTCGGTGATATATACCTTAGGCATCATCGGACTCCTGGTCTGTACTATAAGCCCGCATGGGCGATCACTACGGCCGCCAGGGCGGCGGCGATATCGTGGCGATGTGGTTTGGTGGAATATTCAATGAGATCCGGGTGGTTTTCTACAAAACTGGTGTCGAAACGGGCACTGCGAAATCCGCTCGATTTAAGGATCTGTTCGTAATAGGGGATGGTGGTCTTGACGCCGTCGACCCCGATATCCTTCAAGGCCCGGTAGCCCCTCTGTAGCAGTTCATCCCAGGTATCGGCCCAGACCGTGAGCTTGGCGCACATGGAATCGAAGTAGGGCGGGATCTGATAACCGGCATAGATCGCGGAATCGGTACGGATGCCGGGGCCGCCGGGGCAATAATAGCGGGTGATGCAACCGAAGCTTGGCAGAAATCCATTCTTGGGGTCCTCGGCATTGATGCGAAACTGCATGGCATAGCCGCGCGCCTTGACGTCCTCCTGGCGGTAACGCAGTTTTTGACCGGAGGCAATACGGATCTGTTCCTTGACGATGTCGATCCCCGTGATCTCCTCGCTAACGGTGTGCTCCACCTGCAGGCGGGTGTTCATCTCCATGAAATAGAAGTTGCCCTCGGCATCCAACAAAAATTCTACCGTGCCGGCATTCTCGTAGCCTACCGCCTTGGCGGCCTTGACGGCCAGGGCCCCTATCATTTTTTGCTGATCGCTGGAGAGCTGGGGGGAGGGCGCGATCTCTATCAATTTCTGATTACGCCGCTGGATGGAACAGTCCCGCTCGAATAAATGAATGACATTGCCGTGGCTGTCGGCCAGGATCTGCACCTCAATGTGGACCGGATTGACGATGCATTTTTCTAGAAATACATCGGCGTTGCCAAAGGCCTTGGTAACCTCGGAGATGACGCGATCATAGCCTCTGAGCAGGTCCTCCGGTGTGTCGCAGCGACGTATGCCTCGACCCCCACCGCCCGTAGTCGCCTTGAGCATAACCGGATAGCCGATTTTGTCGGCCTGTTTCAGGGCACTGTCCAGGTTGCGAAGGTTGCCTTCGCTGCCGGGAATCACCGGTATGCCGGCCTTGATCATGGCGCGCCGGGCCTCGGTCTTGTCCCCCATGCGCCGTATCACTTGGGCGCTGGGACCGATGAAACGGATGCGGCGTTTGGCGCAGACTTCGGCCAGCTGGGGGTTCTCGGAGAGAAATCCATAGCCTGGGTGGATGGCCGTACAGCCGGTTTCTACAGCCAGGTTTACGATGCGGTGGGCATTGAGATAACCCGCCACGGGATCGGGCCCGATGCTGTAGGCCTCATCGGCCTTTTTGACATGCAAGGCACAATGATCGGCATCGGTATAGATCGCCACTGAACGTACCCCCCCCTCCATGGAACGAATTCCCATCTCCGCGCAGGCACGTATGATGCGTACTGCGATCTCGCCCCGGTTGGCGATTAATAGTTTATTGATCAAGTTCCTGCCCTCCTGACGGCCTGTTCCTCCCGCCCCGGCGTAGGCCTTAAAACAGTGACCATACCGGGACGAGAGGGCTCTGAGCTCGAACTAACTTACATAGTTGCATTTGCTTGCCGCGGTGCGGGTATCCATGTTCCGGCCGCGATTGGTATGGTCTTCGATCTCGGCGGCATCACCTGCCATACGTCCATAGACAAAGGTAGTAAAGGCCGCTGCCTCCATGCTTTGCTCGCTGATTTCACCGGCGGCAAAGGGTTCCCAAAGCATCTTCAGCAGGATGACCGCAATCACTGCGTCTATATTCACGCAATAGACATTTCGACTGACACCGTATTTGGCCAGGGCGAGGACTAACTCATGATAAAATTCATGGAAGACGTTATAGGAGCCGCGTTCCTTGAGCAGATCACTAACAAATACCTCTCTGGGATCGAAGTTGACGTCTTTGCCTTTGAATATCGGGTGGTTCACGCAGGGGATCTTAGCATAAGACAGGTTGCCTTCGGCCTTGGCCTTGGTTTTATAGGCCAAGTATTCCTTGGCGTATTGGGCGGTCATCTCAGTCAGGTCCAGACCATGTGCGGCATTACCGGGATTGGCGAGCGTTTGAGATCTGAATCGGTCGATGAGAAATGCCATGGCCTCGAAACCGTTGCCTCCATGGGCATAGCCGGCGTGGCTGAGGAATCCCACATAGGCCTTGTTGATCTGCACCCGATCGGGGACCTCGGGACCATCGGCGCTGACCGCGCCTTTACAGCCTTGGGCCGAGATGGTTCCTGGGCCATTGGTGACGGTAAGCCCTAACAATACCGACAACGCAAACAGCTCGCCTTCATTGGGGCGCTTGCCCAGCAAGGCCAAATGGGCCGTTTCTCCAAAGCTCCACTTGTCCATCAGCTGTTGGTTGGAAACCGAGACAAAATGGTCTGCATCCTGTTGTGTCGACCCAGGCGTTACCCCCACTAGGGTGCTGAAAACCCGGAAGTGCCAGGGCATATTGTTCAGGGTGTTCATGGACAACCGTTTGCGCATCAGCGCGTCCCAGGCCAAGTGGCAGCAGATCGCGGCCAACATCGCATCAGCACTGATATGCCCCTCGGTCTGCTGCGCAAGGGCCTCCAGGAAGCGGATGAATACCGATTCCGCGCCACGGGCCTTCACCGCGGCGATCATCGCCGATCCCCGCGCATCGGGATCCTTACTGATCAGAGCATCCCGAATTTCAGGATCGGTGAGTGCCGCATCCAGGGGATTACTGAGATCGAAGGCCGTGACCCCCGGATCGCTTAGGCCGGATTTACCGAACAGTTTTATCAGGGCATGGCTTGCATCGCGTGAGGCCTTGACATACCCAGGACCGAGGATGGCCATGGATGAGGCAAACACGGTGTTCGGGCTGTTGCCTGCCTCACGCGCCGCATCGGCGGCCGCCAGCATGGGGGTGCCATGCTGGTTGATGTAGGCATGCAGGGCGACGTTTGCCAGTGCCCGGCCATTTTCATCCGGATACTGACGTATCACGGACATCACCAGGTTGTCCTCGAAGGTGTGAATGGCGGTATCCAGGACGCTTACCCCGTTCAATTGGCTAACCTGAGTCTTGGGGTCCATCATGGAGGCGCCCGAGGTATCCTTCATGGACTGGCGTGGGAACACGGTGCCGATCTGTTCGCTGAGTACGGCGATCTGCTCGTTATAAGGGGCGATAGCTTCCACCACCGGCAACTGCAATTCCTTGGGCAACTCGATTCCCTGATCGTTGGCAAACCAGGATTTGAGCGACAGGTCGCCTCGGGGTGCAAAATCCGGCTCGATACCGTTGAGTTCCATGACCTTGGTCAGGGCCTCGGGGATATGGGCAATATTGGTCACCACGGCCCCTTTCTTGGTACAGATCGGATTTTCGGGTGTATAGATCCCATCTACATCAAGTTTTTCCATGAACCAGCCTTCTTTCGAGGCGGCTTTGTCACCTGCTCCCGCGATCGCCCCGGCATGCCCACAGGCTCGGGTCAACCTGTCTTTCCAGCGGCCTACGACACAGGCGACCACGGGCTTTTCGAACTCCAGGCGGTACTCGTAATAACCACCGGGCTCGATATACATCAATGCCGCCTTGCTGCGATCATCGTTATGGAAGGCATGGGTGAATTCGGCCGCAGCAAAGTGAATATAGAGGTCTTTGCCCGAGGAGAAGGAGATCGTGGTCCCCCAGCCTTCGGTGAGCAGGTAGGTCGCCATCGTGGTGGTAAAGTTACCGGAGTTGGAGAACACGGCGATCGAACCGGGAACCATCGACTCCTC
>JBDLIZ010000162.1:0-9592 GCA_039714615.1 Pseudomonadota bacterium
CGGTTTGCGATTCGAGAGGGGGGGCGCACCGTTGGTGCCGGGGTGGTCTCCAAAATCATTGAATAGGCGAGAACAGCCGTTTTAAATTACGCCCGTTGAGAGGTTCTGAAACGGTTTCTAGGGTTTGTGGCATTATCTGTGGGACGACGGCGTAGTCTCGCCTTAAGAAAGAAGGTTTATTAATGGCAGCTAATCAAAGCATACGTATTCGGTTGAAGGCGTTCGACAACCGCTTGATCGATCGCTCTGCGAGCGAGATAGTGGAGACGGCAAAGCGAACGGGGGCGCGGGTGAAAGGCCCCATCCCGTTGCCGACCAAGAAAGAACGATTCACTGTATTGATTTCCCCGCATGTGAACAAGGATGCGCGCGATCAGTACGAGATTAGAACACATAAACGCATCATGGATATTGTCGATCCAACGGACAAGACGGTGGATGCCTTGATGAAGCTCGATCTTGCCGCTGGTGTGGATGTGCAAATTAAATTAAATTAATTATTCTGGGTGCATCTGCGGCAATATTCGTCATGCTTGTATGCATGTTCTAAATTAAGTTTAGAATTCCTCATATTATGGTTCCCTAATGGGGGGTTTTTTGTCATAATTGCCAGCTTCCTATGGCTCGGCGCAAACACTTGTGTCGGGCCATCGAATTGTATGAATCGGTGAAAGTTGGTCTGAAAGATATAATAACGGGTTAAGCTTATGGCAATGGGATTGGTCGGGCGCAAGGTGGGTATGTCGCGTATCTTTACAGACGACGGTGCTTCAGTGCCCGTAACCGTTATCCATGTGGAGGCCTGTCGTATCACACAGCTAAAGCGCGAAGAGGTGGACGGTTATCGGGCGATCCAGGTAACCTGCGGGAGTCGCAAGCCCTCTCGAGTGACCAAGCCGTTGGCTGGACATTACGCAAAGGCGGGTGTTCAGGCAGGGCGGGGTCTTTGGGAATTTAGGTTGGAGGCAGGGGAAGGTGACGAGCTTGAAGTGGGTGCTGAGCTGAAAGTGGATCTGTTCGAGGCGGGTCAGCGGGTTGATGTCGCCGGAACGAGCAAAGGGAAAGGTTTTGCAGGCGCTGTAAAGCGTCACAACTTCCGTACTCAGGACGCTACCCACGGCAACTCGCTATCTCACCGAGCGCCCGGGTCGACAGGCCAGTGTCAAACACCCGGTCGCGTATTCAAGGGCAAAAAGATGGCTGGTCATATGGGAAACGTACGCAAGACCATCCAGAATTTGGAAGTCGTACGTGTAGATGGGCAACGCGACCTGCTGATGATCAAGGGTGCCGTGCCCGGAGCGCAGGGTGGTAATGTAATTATCAAGCCAGCGCATAAGGCAAAAAGGTAACGAATCATGGAACTACAGGTCGCCGATACTCAAGCTAAGATAGACGTCTCGGATAACGCATTCAGGCGGGAGTTCAATGAGGCGCTGGTGCATCAAGCGGTAAACGCCTATCTGGCGGGCGGTCGTAGCATCTGCGCCGTAGGCAAGACACGTTCTGAGGTTAGAGGTGGCGGTAGCAAGCCGTGGCGTCAGAAAGGTACTGGTCGAGCGCGGGCGGGGACGATTCGCAGTCCATTGTGGCGCGGTGGCGGATTAACCTTTGGTGGTGCCAGGCGTAACTATCGGCAAAAGCTAAATAAAAAGATGTATCGCTCGGCGATGCGCTCGATTATTTCAGAGTTGGTGCGTCAGCGCAGATTGATCGTGCTTGAGCAGTTTAGTGTCGAATCGGCGAAGACCAAGGATCTGTTGGGCAGGCTAAGCGAATTTACTTTCGACTCTATGTTGATCGTCATGCGCAGTGAAGATGAAAACTTGCATTTGGCGGCCCGCAATCTACATGATGTTGAGGTTATTCAGGTCAAACGAGTAAACCCGGTAAGCTTGATTCGGTTCGACAAGGTGTTGATGACGGTGGCCTCCGTTAACTATTTAGAAGAGTGGTTGTCATGAATCAAGAGCGCCTCATGAAAGTGCTGCTTGCGCCTCACATCTCCGAAAAATCTAGTCTAGCGGCAGACAATAGCGACCAGCATGTGTTTCGGGTGGTGACGGATGCCACCAAGATTGAAATCAAACATGCGGTAGAGCAGCTGTTTAGCGTCAAAGTTGTCACCGTTCGAACGGTGAATGTTAAGGGCAAGAAAAAGCGTTTCGGTGCTCGTCTGGGGGGGCGTTCCAATTGGAAAAAAGCTTACGTGAAGCTCGTCCCCGGTGACGATATCGATTTTGTCGGGATCGACTAAATTCGTTGGTAAATTGCTATGGCCGTTGTTAAAACTAAACCTACCTCTCCTGGGCGACGTTTTGTTGTTAAGGCTCGTCAGAGTGAGCTGCATAAAGGTCAGCCTTACCGGCCTCTATTGGAAAAAAAGCCCAGGTCAGGTGGGCGTAATAACTTGGGGCGTATCACCACCCGTCACCGAGGAGGGGGCCACAAGCAGAGATATCGAGTTATCGATTTTAAACGCAATAAAGATGGCGTACCGGCACAGATCGAACGTATTGAATACGATCCAAGTCGAAGTGCTCATATAGCCCTGCTTCGTTATGCTGATGGCGAGCGTCGTTATATCATTGCCCCTAAAAAGATCAAGGTTGGCGACAGTATTATTTCTGGAAGCGAGGCGGTTATCAAAGTCGGCAATTCTCTGCCGCTACGCAATATTCCTCTTGGGTCGATAGTTCATTGCATCGAGCTTAAGCCAGGTAAGGGTGCGCAAATGGTCCGCAGTGCCGGGACGGCGGCGCAATTGATTGCGCGAGAAGGGGGTTATGTGACGCTTCGCCTGCGCTCCGGGGAGATGCGAAAAGTGCTTTCAGAGTGCCGAGCTACCCTGGGTGAGGTGAGCAATGCCGAGCATAATCTGCTTAAATTAGGCAAGGCCGGTGCACAGCGTTGGCGCGGTGTGCGGCCAACCGTCAGAGGTGTAGCGATGAACCCCGTAGATCATCCCCACGGCGGTGGTGAGGGTCGAACATCGGGGGGGCGTAATCCCGTCACTCCCTGGGGGGTTCCGACCAAGGGTTATAAAACACGTAAGGCTAAGCACACGGATAGATTGATTATTCGTAGGCGAAATTAATACAAAGGGGATAGTAACTTGCCACGATCACTTAAAAAGGGGCCGTTTATCGATGCCCATTTGCTGAAAAAGGTTGGCCAGGCGGCGGCTAAAAGAGACCGACGACCGATCAAAACTTGGTCGCGGCGGTCCATGGTGGTCCCTGAAATGGTTGGTCTAACCGTAGCCATACATAATGGTCGTCAGCATATACCGGTGCTGGTTAACGAGAACATGGTTGGCCATAAGCTTGGTGAGTTTGCCGCAACACGTACCTTTAGGGGACACTCTGGAGATCGCAGGGCCAAGAAAGTTTGAGGTGAGGTGTGATGGAGATTGCTGCAAAAATAAAAAATTCCCGCATATCTGCCCAGAAGTGCAGGTTGGTGGCTGATCAGATCAGGGGTGTTCCGGTGGAGCTGGCCCTGCAGCGCTTGAGTTTCAGTCAGAAGAAGGCGTCAACTATAGTAAGAAAGGTGTTGGAATCGGCCATCGCCAATGCCGAACACAATGAAGGTGCGGATATAGACGAGCTGAGGGTCTCAAAAGTATTTGTCGATGAAGGCCCAACGCAGAAACGGTTTAGAGCGCGTGCCAAAGGTCGAGCTAACCGTATCTTGAAGCGGACCAGCCATATAACTGTAGTGGTTGGTGACTGAGCACGACGAATCAAAACGATTAAGGGTAATTATGGGTCAGAAAGTTAACCCCATCGGCTTCCGTTTAGGGATTGCTACCGATTGGACATCTAAATGGTACGCTGATGGAAATGGGTATGCGCAGTTTCTAGGAAACGATCTGGATGTTCGTAAGTTCCTGAAACAAAAGCTATCGCGGGCCTCAGTGAGCCGGATTCAGATCGAGCGTCCTGCGCGGGCCGCCTTTATCACTATCCATACCGCTCGTCCTGGCATCGTCATCGGTAAAAAGGGTGAGGATGTCGAAGCATTGCGGCGCGAGGTTGCCAAACGGATGGGTTTGAATCTGAATAATGTCAAGATAAACATAGAGGAAATCCGTAAACCGGAAATCGAGGCACAACTGGTTGCTGAAAGTGTTGCTCAGCAGCTGGAGCGGCGGATCATGTTTAGGCGGGCGATGAAGCGGGCGGTAGGCAATGCCATGCGCTTGGGTGCCCTGGGGGTCAAGATTCATGTGGCTGGTCGTTTGAACGGGGCTGAGATCGCACGTTCTGAATGGTATCGAGAAGGGCGTGTGCCTTTGCAGACCTTGCGTGCGGATATCGATTATGGGGTCGCTGAGGCCAATACCACCTATGGGGTCCTGGGTGTTAAGGTCTGGGTATTCAAGGGTGAGGTGTTTGATCTGGAGGACAAAGCCGGTAAATCTCCAAAACAACAACAACCCGCCAAGCGAGCGGGCCGCGAGATAAGGAGATAGGCAACGATGCTGCAACCAAAACGAACCAAGTTCCGAAAGCAGCAAAAAGGTCGAAATCGTGGCCTTGCCACGGTGGCTAACCGGGTCAGCTTTGGCGAGTATGGTCTAAAAACTCTGGAAACCGGACGTGTCACAGCGCGTCAGATCGAGGCCGCCCGTCGGGCGATGACGCGATACATCAAGCGTGGTGGAAAAATCTGGATTCGCATCTTTCCTGATGTGCCAGTTACCAAAAAACCACTTGAAGTGCGTCAAGGCAAGGGTAAGGGCAATGTGGAATACTGGGTGGCTAAGGTTCAGCCGGGACGCATGCTATATGAGATGGAAGGGGTGTCCGAGCAAGTCGCGAAAGAGGCCTTTAAGTTGGCGGCTGCTAAGCTTCCTGTCAAGACAACCTTTGTGCACCGCACGGTAATGTAGGGGGGCGTGGATGAGAGCTGCTGAACTTAGAGAAAAGACGAGCGAAGAATTAAATAAGGAATTGCTTGATCTGCTGCGTGAACAATTTAATCTTCGTATGCAACAAGGTACGGGACAGTTTTCGCGTCATGACCAGTTTTCCAAGGTTCGCAAAGATATCGCGCGTATAAAAACCGTGCTGAATGAAAGGTCAATGGCGAGTATTGCTTCATGAATGATCAGTCCAAGGTTCAAAATACCCGCGTAGGGCGGGTAGTGAGTGATAAAATGGATAAGACGGTAACCGTATTAACGGTACGCCGTGTTAAACATCCTGTATACGGTAAATATATCCGCCGCTCTACCAAGCTGCATGTCCACGATGAATCCAATCAATGTCGGATGGGTGACCAGGTTATGATTCGTGAATGCCGGCCACTATCGAGGCACAAATCGTGGACCCTGGTCCAGGTTGTTGAGCGTGCCGGAGAATAATAAAGAGATATAGCAAGAGATTACCGCCATGATTCAGATGCAAACGGTGTTGGATGTGGCCGATAATAGCGGAGCGCGCAAGATCCAGTGTATCAAGGTGCTGGGGGGTTCGCATCGACGTTACGCCAGGATAGGTGACATTATTAAGGTCAGTGTAAAGGACGCCATTCCACGTGGAAAGGTGAAAAAAGGCGAGGTATTCAGTGCCGTGGTGGTGCGTACCGCAAAGGGTGTGCGACGACCGGATGGGTCGGTGATCCGTTTTGATCGTAATGCTGCCGTGTTGCTGAATAACCAACTTCAGCCCATCGGCACACGAATATTTGGCCCGGTGACTCGAGAGCTGCGCGGTGAGCGGTTTATGAAGATCATCTCGTTGGCGCCTGAAGTGCTGTAGGCTCGGGTCCGTATTCAGAGTACATTAAGACTATGAAAAAGATTCGAAAGGGTGATGAAGTGGTGATCGTTGCCGGTAAGGATAAAGGGCGCAGAAGCACCGTGGTGCGTATTTTCCCTAACCACAAGCTGTTAGTAGAGAACGTGAACGTGGTTAAAAAGCACGTCAAACCCAATCCTCAAGCAGGGAATGAAGGAGGAATTGTCGATGTTGAAATGCCGATTCACCTCTCGAATGTCATGTTGTTTGACCCAACCACGGGTAAGGGGGGGCGGGTTGGTTTTAAGCAGCTTGAAGATGGTCGCAAGGTCCGCTACTTCAAGTCAAATGGTGAAGTAGTGGATGTTTAGGTGAAAGGTATGTCCAGGTTACAAGAGCATTACCGTAACAACGTTATCGAAGGGCTCAAGAAACGCTTCGGATATGACAATGTTATGCGGGTACCAAGGATCGAAAAAGTCACCCTCAATATGGGCATCGGCGAAGCCGTCGGCGATAAAAAGATCGTTGAGCACGCGCTAAGCGATATGACGAAGATAGCCGGCCAAAAACCGGTAGTAACCAAGGCTAAAAAATCCATTGCTGGCTTCAAAATCAGGGAGGATTGGCCGATTGGATGCAAGGTGACATTGCGTCGGC
This sequence comes from Pseudomonadota bacterium, assembly GCA_039714615.1. GTDB lineage: Bacteria > Pseudomonadota > Gammaproteobacteria > JAAEPA01 > JAAEPA01 > JAAEPA01. Next base: position 6,408 of record JBDLIZ010000162.1, read on the forward strand.
AGCGTATGTATGAGTTTCTTGACCGGCTGATTAATATCGCCATCCCACGTATCCGTGATTTTCGAGGTCTCAACTCGAGGGCCTTCGATGGTCGGGGCAATTACAGCATTGGGGTGCGCGAGCAAATCATCTTTCCCGAGATCGATTATGACAAGATAGATGTCATAAGAGGCATGGATATCACAATCACGACAAGTGCGCGTTCAGATGAGGAGGCTCGAGCTTTGCTCGAGGCCTTTAGTGTTCCGTTTAAGAAATAGGGTTTAATCGTTATGGCCAAGCTGTCTATGATCGAAAGGGAGAAAAAACGTTCGCGTATCGTCAAAAAGTATGCTGCCAAAAGAGCAGCGTTGAAGGCGATGATACAAAACGCGGATAATTCGCCCGAGGAACGTCAGGAGGCGAGGCTTAAGTTACAGAAGCTGCCGCGTAATTCCAGCCCCATACGTCAGCGCAATCGGTGCCGCCTTACGGGGCGACCGCATGGTTATTACCGAAAGTTCGGTCTGGGGAGGAATAAGCTCCGTGAGGCCGCGATGCGAGGCGACATTCCCGGGTTGGTCATGGCCAGTTGGTAGCGCTGCACGAAGAGAGTGATTTAAGATGAGCATGAATGATCCTGTATCGGATATGTTTACCCGTATCCGCAATGGCCAGCGTAGTGCAAAACGCGTGGTGAAGATGTATCCCTCCAAACTAAAATGTGCCATTGCATCCGTATTGAAAGAAGAAGGTTACATCGAAGAATTCGAGGTGATGCAAACAGGCAATACCTCGGAACTGGCCATCACCTTGAAATATCATATGGGTGAACCGGTCTTGGAAATGATAAAATGCGTTAGCCGTCCCGGCTTGAGGATCTATCGCGGTTCGCAAGAATTGCCCAGGGTCAATGGTGGATTAGGTACGGCCATCATATCCACCTCCAAGGGTATAATGACCGATCGAGCCGCCAGAGCTGCGGGGTATGGTGGCGAAGTGTTGTGCATTGTGGCCTGAGTGGACGGAAAAAATGTCAAGAATTGCAAAAAAACCAGTGGACATCCCCTCCGGAGTTGAAGTCGAGATAGGGAAAGGCAGTGTCGTTGTGAAAGGGCCCAAAGGGGTCATGGCAATGGATATCCATCCCAGGGTGCAGGTGCGTCAAGACGAGAACAAACTCTTGTTTGATGTCAAACGGCGAGACCTCTATGCCATGGCGGGTAGTATGCGGTCACTGGTGGATAACATGGTTGTCGGGGTTAGTAAAGGATTCGAGCGAAAGCTGGAGATGGTTGGTATAGGATATCGCGCGCAACTCAAAGGCGGTACCCTGCAACTGACGCTGGGATATTCTCATCCGCTAGAGTACCCCGTCCCGCAAGGGATAACCATCACCACCCCTAGCCAGACGCAGGTTGTGGTGCAGGGCATTGACAAACAAAAGGTCGGACAGGTGGCCGCTGAGATACGGAGTTTTCGTCCACCTGAGCCTTATAAAGGTAAAGGTGTTAAATATGCAGATGAATATATTTTGCGCAAAGAGGCCAAGAAAAAGTAAAGGCGCGAGTTAATATACCATGGATAATAAAAGCTCACGGTTGCGACGCGCGCGTCGGGCACGCGCCAAGATTTTGGAACTCGGTATACATAGGCTCTGTGTGCATCGGACCCCACGGCACATCTATGCCCAGATCATCGCTCCCGGCGGAGCGGAGGTTGTTACTAGCGCATCATCGCTGGATACTGAGGTAAAAAAAGAACTCGGTTACACCGGCAATATTGAGGCCGCTGTTGCAGTAGGTCGGGTGATCGCGGATCGAGCCAAGGCTAAAGGGGTATCGAAAGTGGCATTTGATCGCGGCGGATTTAAATATCATGGTCGCATCAAGGCACTCGCAGATGCGGCACGTGAAGGCGGGCTGGAATTTTGAAGGTTTCTTAAATGGCAAAAGTCGATAATGCAAAAATGGGCGATGGGTTGCAGGAAAAGCTCATCACTGTAAATAGGGTAGCCAAGGTCGTAAAGGGAGGGCGCCAATTTGGGTTTACCGCCTTGACCGTGGTTGGAAACGGCGAGGGAACCGTTGGTTTTGGCTATGGAAAGGCAAGGGAGGTGCCCCTGGCTATCCAAAAAGCAATGGAAAAAGCACGCAAGCAGCTGATGAAGGTGCCATTGAAGGAGGGCACTTTGTACTATCCCATCATCGGGCGGCATGGAGCGACCAAGGTCTTCATGCAACCGGCTGCCGAGGGTACGGGTATTATTGCGGGCGGAGCCATGCGCGCCGTATTCGACGTCCTGGGTGTTCGTAACGTATTGGCTAAGTGCATCGGGTCTCGCAACCCTCTCAATGTCGTGAGAGCAACCCTGAACGGGTTAACCGAGATTCAGTCACCAGAGCGGGTTGCCTCAAAACGAGGTAAATCGGTAGAGGAGATATTGGGGTAGGATCACTATGGTCAAGAAGCTTAGAGTTACTTTGGTGCGCGGTCTCAACGGCCGACTCAAGGCCCATCAGGCCTGTGCGCGAGGCTTGGGGATACGGCGGATCCATAATCCTGTGGTGGTTGATGGTACGCCCGAGAACCGTGGCATGATTAATAAGATAGCTTATATGTTAAAGGTTGAGGATGCCTGACATGAGACTCAATACGCTAAGACCTGCTCCTGGTAGCAGCTGCAATAAAAGGCGTGCGGGGCGGGGTATCGGTTCGGGACGCGGGAAGACCTGTGGTCGCGGCCATAAAGGGCAGTGTTCACGCTCGGGAGGCTATCACAAGGTTGGATTTGAAGGTGGTCAAATGCCCCTGCAGAGGCGTTTGCCGAAGATTGGTTTTCACTCTTCGAAGTCAAAACATACTGCCCAGCTACGCCTGCATGAACTAGCAAAGGTGGATCAGGAGGTCATTGACCTGGCGGCGCTGAAAGCGGCAAACCTGGTCCCGACTGTTGCCAGAAATGTAAAGGTTTTCGATTCCGGAAAACTGGAAAAGACCGTGAACCTGAAAGGGATATCGGTGACTAAGGGGGCGCGGGTCGCCATCGAAGCGTTGGGTGGCACGATAAACTAAGGTCTAGATTGCTTGCGGGATCTAGGTATAACTCTAAGCGGCGGCTGGGACTGCCGACCGATAAGGTGATTTAGTGTGGCGACACCGAGTACGACAGTAGCTGGATCTCTAGGACGACTGGGAAAATTTAC
>JBDLIZ010000163.1:0-9580 GCA_039714615.1 Pseudomonadota bacterium
TGAAGGCCTTATCGACTTTTCACTGCTGAATCACTGCTTGCCGCCTGACTATGCGCCCTTGGAAATGTGACGGAATACTTCAGGGAAGAGTTGAATAATCGGGTAAATTCCGCTATCGCCAGAGTCGAATATTACAGTATTATTACATTTATGTTACAAGGGAATTCCCTTATTACACGCTTAAAATTCTTTAAAATGATTTACAGTGTGATAAATCTGGTTAATGAATTAGATTTTTTTGGGCATTAAATGCTACTTACTGACAGATTGAATTTCCTTAAGCCCACCAACAAGAGTGGCTTGGCTCTCCACCTAAGAAAAAACTATTCGAGTCAAGATGATTAGATGAAATCAATTAACAATCAACTGCTTGTTCTTCAAAGTCTTAAAGAACATAATCAATGATATGGTTTGAATTTGAACCGGTAACTCAAGGAACTTCGTGAACGATTTTTTAATTTTGTCAGTGCTTCTGGTGCTTTCAGGGGTCTTTTCCGGTACGGAAACGGCATTAGTGTCACTTTCAATGGCTCGGGCGGAATCACTCTACCGAGAGGGTCGGGCAGGGGCAAACGCACTCTATCAACTGAAACGAGACCCGAGCCGGATGCTGATCACGATTCTGATCGGGAATAATGTGGTGAATATTGCCGCCTCCGCGATGGCCACTGTGGTGGCGACGGAATATTTCGGTAATCGGGGCCCCGGCATTGCGGTAGGCGTCCTGACCATTCTGATCCTGATTTTCGGAGAAATCACGCCTAAGAGCCTGGCTACGCGATTTTCCGAGCGTATCTCGCTGTCTATCGCCCCGGTTATCTATGGATTCATGCGCCTGATCTATCCCCTGGTCTGGTTGTTTTTGCAGTTTACCAACTGGATTCAGTCGCGGACCAAGGCGACGGAGGATCCGCTGGTGACCGAGTCTGAGGTGATCACCATGGTGGAACATGGTGAAGTGGAGGGTGTCATCGAGGCCGATGAACGGGAGATGATAGAGCGAGTCTTCAATTTCAATGACCTGAAAGCGGAGGATGTGATGACGCCCCGCCGTCAGGTCTTCCGTCTGGATGGACGGCGCCTGGTGAAGGATGTCCTGCCGGAGATCCTCAAACAGCCCTATTCGAGAATCCCCCTGTTTGCGGCCAATCCGGACGAGATCGTCAGTCTGGTATTTCTACGCGATCTGATGAATGCGATCACCAGCGGAAACATGGACGTTCCCGTCAGCCGGATTGCCCAGGAGCCCCTGTTTACCCCGGCAAATACACACACCGATGATCTGGTCCGCACCCTGCGCGGCAAACGACGCCACATGGCCGTGGTGGTGGATGAGCATGGCGTCATGGTCGGTGTGGCGACCCTGGAGGATCTGCTCGAAGAACTGGTCGGCGAGATCTACGACGAGTCGGATGAAAAGCCGGATGAAATCATGCAGCTCAGTAATGGCCGCATCCTGGTGAATGGCACCACCGAGCTGCGAGTGATTGAAGAGTATTTCGAATTGGATCTACCCGGCAAGCCGACTGATACCATCAATCGTTGGCTACTGGAGCATACCGAGCGTATTCCGGTCGACGATGAGAAGTTCGAGTTTGACGGATTGTTGATCCAGATTCAGGAGGCCTCGTCCAGGCGAATTCACCAGGTGATTCTTGCAAAAGTCACGAATCGGGAAGATAAATTGACTGCAGATGGTGCATCGGCTAATGAACGGTTTAAATGAAGAATGCCTTGCAAATCCTGAAGTCGTTTATTGACCAGACTCTAGGGATGGGATTAACCAATCCGTTTTTTTTACTCCTCTTCTGGATGAGTTCATCCAAACTGCTGGCGGCCCAGACAGCGGGTTTGGATGTGGTTTCCAATAACCCGAGCGGATCATCAAACCATTTTATTATCTGGTTTATTGTCGGGATCATCACTCTTTCCAGTCTCCTCGTTACGGCCCTTACCTGGTGGAGTAACAAACAGGACAACATCAACAACATGATGATTTTCTGTATTAAATATCTCATGGAATCTGTCAATGAAGCACAAAAAGTTGAGGCGGCCAGGGCTCTCGGGCAAGTCAAAGATCCAGCTGCACTACTCATACTCGTCGATATAATAAACGACGAAAGCGCGGAAGAGAATCTGCGTATGACTGCGGATGGGGCCTTACGGGAATTATCCAAGATCTATCGTAAATACAAGGACGTGATTGATGAATTGGTGTTGGCGGAAGAGAAAAAAGACCACCAAAAGACCATTAATATCCTGATCTCAAACTTTGAAAAACAGAAGATGCTGTATGTTCAGAGTGCTTTCGTCATTGGCCGGGAATTTATGCGGTTGAAGAAGTATGCGGATGCCCGTGAATGGTTGCAGAAAGCAAAGATCCGCAACAAAAAAACCGTGGTTTACGTTCATCAAATATCTGAACTGATCGACATATGTAATGAAAAACTGATTTTCGAGGGTGATGTCTTGTTTCAGTTGGGTGATTATTATAAGGCGCTGGAACGTTATGCGCTGGCATCACATGACTTGCGATACTCGGAAAAACAACGTTTTGTTTCTCATCTGCGCCTAGCCTGTGTTTACTGCAAACTGTCTCACTACAATGATGCTTTTCAGGAAACCCTCCATGCGCTGCATGACCGTCATGAAACTGACGTTTCGCTTAAGCTGAACAATCTATTGAAAAGCCAACAGATTGACGAGAAAAGTACAAAAATCCTGGATGACATCGATTCGTATGTGACAGATGTCATGGCAAGGTTGAGCGACAAGCGACCAATGGGTACATCTGCACCGTCATGAACCATTCGGTTCTGGCTGGTTTGACTGCCGTTTTTCAGTGACTAGTTACACTTTTTATTGAGTTCTTGGCGGCGCTTGTGAGCTTTCTTCAATTGGAGCGAGACGATCTTCAGTTCAGTCTTGAGCCGTTTCTTTTTGGTATTGTTTTTCTCATCCTCCATTTTTTTCTCGAGCTTCTTCTTCTTCTCCCCCAGCTTCGACAGGATCTCGTCGATGCGATCACATTGCAACGGCTTCTTTTTCTCACCTTGGTGTAGATAGTCGTTCAGACGCTCCAACAGTTTTTCTATACCCATGCCAGCGCCCCCTTGAGTGGGTTTTTATAAGTTATACCTTCTATAATCAGAATAATAATAGCATTGGTATATTTCAACATTTTTACGCTTCCTCCGCTTCAACCGCCACTACGGTCTTGGCCATGCGTTTGGCGAAATAGTAGATGCGCTTCTGCTTTTCGATGATATCGACCTCGATGGTGTAAGCAGGAATACGGTTAGGTTCTTCGGCCACCAGTCGTGCCGCCTCATGGGCCTCGGCAGAATTGGCCATTTTGGCTATTTCATCTTTCATCGAGATGACGTTATTCGCTGCATCTTTATTATTTTGAGCAACTGCCAGCACCGAGGATCTGAAGGCCTTGGCGATTACCTGATGAAAACCGATCAGTACCACACGGGTCGGTTCACTGATCGAGAAATCTGCATTTATACGGTTAAAGCCCAGATCGACTAGATTCGTCTCAATGGTGTCACCAATATTTTCCAGGTTACTCACCGCTTCCATAAGATTGAGGAACTCCTCTGTCTGATCATCGGTCAATGATCGCTGACTGATTCTCCCCATGTAATCGATAATCTGCTCATACAGGATATCCACCTTATCATCGAGATCACGCAATGATTCCAGCGATTCCTTGTTCCCGTTCAAAATAGCCGGCATGACCCCGTCCAGCATTTCCTGCACGATCTCTCCCATGTGCGACACTTCAAGACGCACCCGGTCCAGCGCGAGAGACGTAGTTGATAACAGCTCTTCATCCAGATACTTTGCGCTGACCATCAATTCTGCCTCCTCGAGGGTGCTGTCGGGGATCAGCCATTCCACCAGACGTGCAATCTGGGTGGTAAAGCCGATGAAAAGCAGGGTATTGGCGATATTGAAAAAGGTATGGGCATTGGCGATCTGACGAGGGGTTTCCGCACAGAGGCGGTCCACGCCAGTAAGTTCCGGGTGAGAAGGTGAAAACAAGGTAACGAAATTGGCGAGTTGATCAATCAATAGCACCCAGACCAGTACCCCTGCGACATTGAATATGACATGCACCACGGCGGCGCGCATCGCTTCCCTGGTCTTACCCATGGAGGCCAGTATGGCAGTGATACAGGTCCCGATGTTGGCGCCTAAGACCAGGGCAATACCGGCGGGAAGTGAAAGAAAGCCCTGACTGGCCATAACGATGATAAAGGCAGTGGGAGCTGAAGAGGACTGAATCAGCCCGGTAAAGCCGGCTGCCACCAGGATTCCGATCAGGGGGTTTTCCATCTGAATCATCAGATCGAGGAAGGGCTGATAGCTGCGTAGTGGCTGCATGGCGTCGCCCATCACGCTCATACCAAAGAACACCATGCCAAGCCCCATGAGTATTGCGCCGTACTGTTTGAAATGCTCATTCTTAGAGGCGAAGAGCATGCTCAATCCGACACCTATCATCAGCAAGGCGGCATCGGTGACTTGGAAGGCGATGATCTGTGCCGTAATCGTGGTGCCAATATTAGCGCCCATGATCACCCCGACGGATTGTGACATGGACATTAGGCCCGCAGTGATAAATCCCACCACCAGGACAGTGGTGACAGAGGAGGATTGAATCAACCCAGTGACAAAAGCGCCCATCGCAACGCCCATGAACCGGTTAGACGTCAATTTAGCCAGGATCAGCTTTATATGTTTTCCAGCGACTGCCTTGAGGGCATCCACCATCTGCTCCATGCCAAACAGAAAGAGTGCCAGCCCACCAAATAACCGCATGCCCATGACGCTCCAGTCAATGTTCGATTCAGCACCTGTCTCAGCCAATAGTGGGTAGGCAACGAATGCCGCAGCCAGACTTGCTAGAAACGCGATAGTCCATTTAGTTGACTTGTTGTCAATCCCGAGTATGTATTTATAGGGCATATTGGACACCTCGGTAGGTAATAATGTCAGGAAAAGAAACCTAACGAGTTAAATCCATATAGGTGAACATTCTAAGAACACCTAAACAGGTTGCGGGAAAGCTAGTCGAGTTTGAAGTGGATCTGGAAAAGTAAGTTCCGGACGCTGGTTATTTACATTTCTCTTTTAGGTTCTTCCTGCGTTTGTATCCCTTCTTCAGTTGCAGGGTTACAATTTTAATATCAGTGTTGAGTCGCTTCTTTTTCGAAGGGTTCTTCTCCTCGTTCAGTTTCTTTTCCAGCGTCTTCTTTTTCTCCTCGAGCTTTGTCAACAGGCCATCGATCCGGTCGCAACGGACGGTTTTGTCCTTCTCTCCCCTGTTTAAATAATCATTCAGGCTTTCCAACAGTTTTTCGATTCCCATGTCATACCCCCAGTGTGTCTATTGTTATGGTTTTCGACATCAGTAAACAGTCGAATGGTACTACCGGTTTGTTACGCTATTTTTACACTTCAACCTCATCCAGAGGCATCACTGACTTCGCCATGCGTTTGGCAAAGTAGTAGATGCGTTTCTGCTTTTCGATGATATCGACCTCGATAGTATAGGCAGGAATACGGTTGGGTTCTTCAGCTACCAGTCGCTCTGCCTGATGGGCAGCGGCGGAGTTGGACATTTTGGATATTTCGTCTTTCATCGAGATGACGGCATTGGCCGCTTCTTCATTGTTTTGAGAAACCGCCTGTACCGCGGACCTGAAGGCCCTGGTGACTACCTGATGAAAACCGATCAGCACCTCACGGGTTGGCGCACTGATCGAGAAACCCGCCTCTATACGGTCCAAACCCAGATCGACCAGATTTGTCTCAATGGTGTCACCAATGTTCTCCAGGTCACTCACCGCTTCCATGAGGCTGAGGAACTCCTCGGTCTGCGTATCGGTCAATGTATGCTTACTGATCCTTCCCATGTAGTCGACGATCTGTTCATACAGTATATCCACCTGATCATCGAGCTCACGTAATGATTCCAGAGACTCTCTGTTGCCTTGCAAAATGGCCGGCATGATCCTGTCCAGCATCTCCTGCACCGTCTCTCCCATGTGCAGCACTTCCAGGCGCACCCGGCCAAGGGCGAGAGAAGGGGTCGACAGCAGCTCTTCATCCAGATATTTAGCACTGACCAACATGCCTTCCTCTTCCAATGTGCTGTCAGGTATCAGCCACTCGACCAGGCGGGCGATCTGGGTGGTGAAGCCGATAAAGATCAGTGTGTTGGCAATATTGAAGATGGTATGGGCATTGGCGATCTGGCGGGGTGTTTCGGCGCCCAGGCGGTCCACGCCGGTAAGCTCCGGATGAACTGGCGAGAAGGAAGTGACGAAATCGGCCAATTGTGGAATGAACAGCAGCCAAATCAGGACCCCCCCCACATTGAACATGACATGCACAACTGCCGCACGTACCGCTTCCCTGGGTTTGCCAATGGAGGCGAGCATGGCTGTCACGCAGGTCCCGATGTTGGCGCCAAAGGCCAATGCAATACCCGCAGGTAGGGTAATGAAACCCTGGCTGGCCATGACAATGACAATACCGGTGGTGGCCGATGATGACTGAATCAGGCCGGTAAAGGCGGCCGCAACCAGGATGCCGATCAGTGGGTTCTCCATCTGAATCATCAGATCGAGGAAGGGCTGGAAGCTGCGCAGGGGTTTCATGGCGTCGCTCATCACGCTCATGCCGAAGAATACCATGCCCAGCCCCATCAGCATGGCGCCATACTGCTTTATCTTGTCCTGTTTAGAGATGAACAGCATGCTGAATCCGACGCCGATCATCAGCAGAGCCGCCTTGGTTACCTTGAAGGCGACGATCTGGGCGGTGATCGTGGTGCCTACGTTGGCGCCCATGATCACCCCGACGGATTGTGACATGGACATCAGGCCCGCTGTGATGAATCCAACCACCAGGACAGTCGTGACAGAGGAGGATTGAATAACGGCGGTCACGAAAGCACCCGTTGTGGCACCCATGAAACGGTTGGCTGTCAACTTGGCCAGGATCAGTTTCATGCGTTCGCCCGCGACCGCCTTAAGAGCATCCGCCATCTGCTCCATGCCAAACAGAAAAAGCGCCAGCCCGCCAAACAGCTGCATGCCCATGACGCCCCAATTCATTTCTGATCCGGGGCCTGTCGCGGCCAATGCCGGGTAAGCCGTGAGTACGGCTGCAAGGCTTGCGAGAAAGACGAGAGTCCATATTGTTGGTTTGTTCTCAATCCAGGGCATGTTTTTCGAGTGCATTTTGGACACCTCAGTGTGTCATTTCATTTTAACGATGGTTACAGGTACAGGTGAAAGCCGTACTATCTGTTCTGCTTTCGAACCCAGTAACACATGCCTCAGGCCAGTGCGGCCCTGACTCCCCATTACCACCATTGAGGCGTTCAGTTTTTCAATAACCTGAAGTATTCTCGTCACCGGCAATCCCACCACGAGCATGGTCTTGGACTTTTGCAGAATCCTAAGCTCCGGATGCTGTTTTTTGACCGCTTTCATGAAATCTTCGAACATCTCCATGGCCAGGTCCTCAATCCTGACGAGGCTCTTTTTCTTGCTTATTTTTGCGTAATAACCCGGCATGTTTCCCGGGTCGTGGACCACATGCAGGACGGTGACCGGCAGTTTCATACATTCCGCCATTTCACAGGCCTTGATCAACGCCGCTTTGGAGTGAGAGGAGAAGTCCACAGGGACGAGGATAGGTTGTTTGTTCGATTTTTCAGACAAATTTGTCACCATGGATGTTTCTGGGTAAGGTAAAAAGGCACTGGACTTATGGTTTCTTCCGCTCAACTGAGTGGGAAAAGGCTAGCCACACTCTCCCAAACTCTGTAGAAACAAGGTGTTGAAAAAGCACCCGTGGAGATTAGAAAAGATTCCTGCTTGTAAAATCCGTGCGAAAGAAATACGGTATATAACAGTTATATTACAAAATTACTACAACAACGCCTTTCATACAATTAACGACCAGATGGAAATACCTTTCATTTAAGCAGGACAATCTGGAATGGGATAGTTGAGTATTTCTCGATACTGAAAGACATTGTTGTACGCGTCGGGGCTGAACGGGACCTGAAGGCATGTCTCCTGCTGTTGCTTAGGGAGTCTGTCGTTGCCGATCCCATCCTGAGATAGACTTAATATTTTTTAAGTGAGGAGTCGCTACACATGCCTACCACAATAAGTTTCAAGCAGTTGCTGGGTGGTTCTCCGTTCCCTCCGATGAAAAAGCATATGAAGCTATCCGCAAAGTGTGTCGAGCAGATTCCCATTATGCTCGAGGCGCTTTTTGACAACGAAGAAGATACTCTGCAAGCAGCCCGGAATAAGGTGTTCGAGTTGGAGAGCGAAGCGGATAAGATATTCGATAACCTCTCCTCGGGGCTTTCTCAAAGTAAGTTTTTACCCGTACACAGACACGATTTGATCGCTGTGCTTCGAGAGCAGGAATCCATTGCGGATACCGCTCAGGATATCGCCGGCCTCCTAGTGGTTCATCTCGATATTGCCTCAGAGCTACGGGAGCCGCTGCTCACCCTGGCGAACAAATCCGTAGAGACGGTGCATAAGGCGCTTGCGGTCATCAAGATGCTGGATGCCCTGGTAGAGACCGGATTCAAGGGACCCGATGTGGATCATGTATTCGAGCTGATCGATGAAGTGGCAAAGAGTGAAGACGGCGCCGACATGCTGGGTATAGATCTGGTAGACAATATCTACCAGCACCATAAGGAGAAGGACCCGGTATCGACGATGTTTTCCTACCAGCTGACGCGCTGGCTCGGTGAGCTGGCCGACCATGCCGAGCTGGTGGGAAGCCGCATGCGGCTATTGGTTGGGCGCTGATTTCGAGCGTTAGTTCCTACATATCAACAATTAAAGGGTTTTAGGAATGGAGATTATTGCTCAATACGGTGATGTTTTTCTTATCCTGGCTATAGTCTTCGGCCTTTATATGACCTGGGGCATTGGCGCCAACGATGTGGCCAATGCCATGGGTACATCGGTGGGCTCGGGCGGCATCACGGTCAAACAGGCCATTATCATCGCCGCCATCTTCGAATTTGCCGGGGCCTTCATCGCCGGTGGCAATGTGACCAAGACCATCCGCAAGGGGATCATCGACCCCAATATGATCTCAGGCAACCCGGAGATCCTGGTGTATGGCATGTTGGCGGCGCTGCTGGCAGCGGCAATCTGGTTGATGCTGGCTTCCTGGAATGGCTGGCCGGTCTCGACCACTCACAGCATTATCGGCGGTCTGGTGGGATTTGCTATTGTTGGTATCTCATTCGATTCGGTCAACTGGGGCAAGATCAGTCAGATCGTGGCCAGCTGGCTCGTCTCCCCACTGTTGGGGGGTTTTTTCGGCTATCTGCTGATGGTCAGTGTACAGAAGTTGATATTACGCACGCGTGATCCGGTCGCTCAGGCGAAGAAATGGGGACCATTCTATGTATTTCTGGTCGGCTGGATCGTCTGCCTTGTCACCATGTTCAAGGGGCTTAAACATCTGGATCTGGATCTCTCGCCCATAGAGAGCCTTGTTGCGGCTACGG
>JBDLIZ010000164.1:0-9575 GCA_039714615.1 Pseudomonadota bacterium
AGTTCTGCCGCGATCGCTGACGGCGCCGCCGCGGTCATACTCACCCACGCTGGGCGAGCGGCGGCAATGAAAATGCGACCCATGGCACGCATTACCGGCCATGCATCCTGTGCCCGTGCGCCTGGCGAGTTCACCACCGCGCCGATACCGGCTATTCAGCGCTTGTATGAAACGACGGGCTGGGCAGACGCAGACGTCGATCTCTATGAAATAAACGAAGCCTTTGCGGCGGTGGTGTTGGCCGCGATGCAGGATCTTAATCTGGATCACGCCAAAGTCAATGTGAACGGCGGTGCCTGTGCCTTGGGTCATCCCATCGGCGCGACCGGGGTGCGATTGGTGGTGACGCTGATTCATGCCCTGCGGCGCCGTGGTCTGCAACGCGGTATCGCGGCCCTCTGTATCGGTGGCGGTGAAGCAACCGCCATAGCGCTGGAACTGGTATAGCAATGGCCATACTTGAGACCAACATTGATACTCGGTCCGCAAGCTTCGCCGTTAACCATACGCATATGCAGTCTCTGGTGAACGACCTCAAGGCCAAGCTGAAACAGTCAGCGCAAGGCGGGCTGTCTGCCGCACGGGAAAAACATCTGGCGCGTGGCAAGTTATTACCGCGTGATCGCATCGGCTTATTACTCGACCCGGACAACCGATTTATGGAGTTTTCGCCATTGGCCGGACTGGACCTTTACAGCGAGCCGGTTCCGGGTGGCGGTCTCATTGCCGGTATGGGTTTCGTGCACGGCCGGGAGGTGCTGGTGGTCGCCAACGATGCGACGGTCAAGGGCGGGGCATACTACCCTATTAGCGTCAAAAAGCATTTGCGCGCCCAGGAAATTGCCGAACAGAACCGCTTGCCCGCTATTTATCTGGTCGATTCCGGTGGTGCCTTTCTGCCGCTGCAGGATGAAATATTCGCCGACCGCGATCACTTTGGGCGGATCTTCTTCAATCAGGCTCGTTTGTCCGCGCAGGGTATCCCGCAGATCGCCGTGGTGATGGGTTCCTGCACCGCCGGTGGCGCCTATGTGCCGGCGATGGCGGATGAAACCATTATTGTGCGCAATCAGGGCACTATCTTTCTAGGTGGTCCGCCACTGGTCAAGGCGGCAACCGGTGAACAGATCGATGCTGAATCCTTGGGCGGTGGTGAGGTGCACTGCGTCATTTCGGGGGTTGCGGATCATCTGGCCGAGAATGACAGGCACGCCTTGCAGCTGGCACGTGAGATAGCCGCCACCTTCCCACGGCATAAAATACTAGCAACGGGGCTGTGTCCATCCGCACCGCCCGCCTATCCGGCAGAAGAGCTGTACGGTATCCTTCCGCAGGACATGCGCAAACAGTACGATGTGCGCGAGATTATCGCCCGCCTGGTGGACGGCTCCGAGTTTATCGAATTTAAGGCCCGTTACGGCCGCACGCTGGTGTGCGGCTTCGCGCGTGTCGAAGGATACCCGGTGGGCATCCTTGCCAACAACGGTGTGTTGTTCTCCGAATCGGCCCTGAAGGGCACCCACTTCATTCAACTCTGTACCCAACGCAGGGTGCCGCTGGTGTTCCTGCAGAACATCACCGGCTTTATGGTCGGGCGCGAAGCTGAACATGCTGGGATTGCCAAGCACGGTGCTAAAATGGTAACTGCGGTGGCCGGTGCCCGGGTGCCTAAGTTCACGGTGATTATCGGCGGTTCCTTCGGTGCCGGAAACTACGCCATGTGTGGTCGCGCCTATCAGCCACGCCAGTTATGGGTCTGGCCCAATGCGCGGGTCTCGGTCATGGGTGGCGAGATGGCGGCCCTGGTGTTGGCCAGCACCAAGGCGCAGGCTAGGCAAGCGCGCGGCGAAAACTGGGATAACGAGGAACAAGAGGCATATATGCGAGAGATCCGTGAGCGTTACGAGATCCAAGGCCAGCCTTACTACGGCTCGGCGCGGCTCTGGGATGACGGCGTCATCGACCCGCTGGAGACGCGACAGCGGTTGGCGATGGGTATAGCGGCGGCTTACAAGGTGCCTTTCGAGGAAACCAGATACGGCTTGTTCCGCATGTAAGGAATGTATATGCAATTTATTTTTGTATAACCTAGGTCACTTGCAGGATCTAGGTATAGGCCCTAAGGCGGAGACTAAGGAGTGAGAAATGCCTGGAGTATTGCTCTGTACCAGCGATGATCGGGGGGTAACAACCCTAACATTGAATCGCCCCGAACGGCGCAATGCCTTCGACGCAGAGCTGATGGCAGCGCTCATTGTACAACTCGAAGCCTTGCAGCAAGATTCAAAAACCCAGGTAGTCGTGCTCACCGGTAGAGGCCAAGCCTTTTGCAGCGGTGCGGATCTAGCATGGATAGAAAAGGTGATTGGCAATGGCGATGCTGCCAATCAAGCCGATGCGCTACAACTTGCGACCATGATGCAAACGCTTAACGCGTTCCCCAAACCCACTATCGCCCGCGTCAATGGCTCCGCTTACGGTGGCGGCATTGGTCTGATCGCCTGCTGCGATATGGCAATCGCCGTTGAAACGGCACAGTTCGCCTTCAGTGAGGTGCGCCTGGGCCTGCTGGCCGCCGTTATCGCGCCCTATGTGCTGGCGGCTATGGGTTCACGAAATGCACGCCGCCTGTTACTGAGTACGCAACCGTTTTCAAGCCGACAGGCACAGACGTTGGGGCTGGTGTTTAAAGTCGTGGAAGACGCGGGTCTTGATGAGGCCGTCGAAGAACAGGTTTTATATCTGCTGCAAGGCGAGCCGAAGGCGCAGGCGGAAACCAAGCAACTGTTGCGACGGCTGGCGGATGGCGAAAATGAAATCCTGAAAAAAACCGCCGCACTAACGGCCCGGATTCGCGTCTCAGCTGAAGCGCGCAAACGTATGCAGGCCTTCCTGGAGCGACCCAAAATCCGCTAGGAGTCTGTCGGACTTAGGCGATCATAGCGAGGGGAAGACGGTTTGAGGCAGATTTTTCGATCGTTTGAGGCGAATAGCCGTAGCGTGTAACGAAAAAGATCGGGGAATCTGTCCAAATCCGGCTTTTCCGCAGTAGATCAGTCCTAAGTCCGACAGACTCCTAGGATCATTGACGCCAATGGCAGCTTATCCACCACAGGTCAGGGTCGTTGAAGTCGGTCCGCGCGACGGGCTTCAGAGTGAGCCGCTGACAGTGGATACAAATTCCAAGATCGAACTCATCAATCGGCTGTCCGAGACCGGACTGCGAGTGATTGAAGCTACCAGCTTTGTCAGTCCCCAGTGGATACCCCAGCTGGCCGACGCAGAGGCTGTTTGCTCAGGTATTCAACGCCATGACGGTGTCGACTATCCGGTGCTGGTGCCGAACCGAAAGGGACTGGAGCGTGCCCTTGCTGTGGGTGTGAAACAGATAGCCCTGTTTACCGCGGCATCGCAGACCTTCTGTTGGAATAATATCCACTGTTCGATTGAACAATCACTGGAACGTTACGAACCCGTTATCACTTGTGCAAAAGCCGAAGGTATCGAGGTGCGTGCCTACCTGTCCTGTGTGCTGGGCTGCCCTTATGAAGGCGAGGTGGACGTAGGTCGGGTAGCCGAGTTGGCGCAGCATTTCGTGCAAGCCGGTTGTTATGAAATCTCGCTGGGCGATACCATCGGTTGCGGAACACCGTTAGCGGCGCAGCGCATGGTCGCCACGGTGGCGCAAACCGTGCCCATGCATCAACTGGCCATCCACTTTCACGATACTCGCGGGCAGGCATTGGCCAATATTGTCGCCTGTCTGAAGCTCGGCGTTGCGGTGGTGGATGCGGCGGTTGCCGGTCTGGGTGGCTGTCCTTACGCAACAGGTGTCGCCGGGAATGTGGCCACCGAGGACCTGGTGACTATGCTGCACGGCATGGGTATCGAGACCGGGATAGACCTGGAGAAACTGATTGATGCCGGGCGCTTCATCAGCCAAACCCTGTCCCGCGAGAACCGCAGCCGGGTGGGCCGGCTACCCTCATGAACGAAGTGCTTTGGAGACCGGCGCCCGAGCGGCTTGCGCAGGCGAACATGACCGGTTTTCTGCATAGAGTTCAGGAAACAGCAAGCTTAACCGGCGAGGGTTATGCCGCACTGTATGAATGGTCAATCCGTGAACCGGAATGCTTTTGGCCGGCGGTGTGGGATTTTTGTGACATCAAGGCATCACGTCGTTGGGACCGGGTGCTCGAAAACGGTGATCGTATGCTCGGTGCACAATGGTTCCGCGGCAGCCGGCTCAATTTTGCGGAGAATCTGTTATGTTACCGTGACGATCGCCCAGCGCTGGTCTTTGTTGGTGAGGATGGGCGCAGAACAAGGCGTAGCTATCGGCAGCTTTATCATGAGGTTGCACGATTGGCGCGCGGACTGAGCAAGGCAGGTATCGGCCCGGGTGACCGGGTTGCGGCATTCCTGCCCAATATTCCCGAGGCGGTAATCGGCATGCTGGCGACCGCCAGTCTTGGTGCCGTCTGGTCTTCCTGTTCGCCGGATTTCGGTGTCAAGGGTGTAGTGGCTCGTTTCGGCCAGATTACACCAAAGGTCCTGTTGGTCGCCGATGCTTATCTCTACCAGGGCAGGGCACATCCTTGCCTCAGTAGACTCCGGAAAGTAGTGGATCAGCTGCCAGGGCTGCAACAACTTGTGCTGGTACCGTTTCTTGCAGATGAGGCAGAGCTTCCGGTATTTCCCAATAGTGTTACCTACCCGGAAGTTCTTGGTGCCGATGACTCGCCGAATCTTAGTTTTGAGCAGTTACCGTTCGATCATCCGCTCTATATTCTGTATTCCTCCGGTACCACCGGCAAACCGAAATGTATTGTGCACGGTGCAGGCGGCACCCTGATCCAGCACCTCAAGGAGCTGGTTCTACACACCGATCTGAAAAGAGACGACCGCATCTTCTATTTCACCACCTGCGGCTGGATGATGTGGAACTGGCTGGTGAGCAGCCTGGCCGTGGGGGCGACCGTGCTGCTCTACGACGGTTCACCGTTGTATCCGCGACCGCAGCGTCTGTTTGACTTAGCGGAACAGGAAGGTGTGACTGTCTTCGGCGCCAGCGCCCGATATCTTACCGCGCTGGAAAAGGCCGCTGTGAAGCCGCGTTTCAGTCATAAGCTTGCCGCGCTGAGAACCATCCTGTCCACCGGCTCACCACTATTAGCCGCATCATTCGATTATGTTTACCGGTATATCAGCCCGAGCGTTCAGTTGTCTTCTATCTCCGGCGGCACTGACATCATTTCTTGTTTTGCCCTCGGCAACTCCATGCTGCCGGTACGCCGTGGCGAGTTGCAGTGCCGTGGTCTGGGCATGCGGGTGGAGGTCTTCGACGAAAATGGCGGTACCCTAAATCAGCAAAAAGGCGAACTCGTCTGTACCCAGCCCTTTCCTTCCATGCCTGTCGGCTTCTGGAATGATCCCGATCAGACCCGCTATCGCCATGCCTATTTCGAAAAATTCCCCGGAGTGTGGGCGCAGGGCGATTACGCCGAAATCACCGAACACGGTGGCATGATCATCTACGGAAGATCGGATGCCGTGCTCAACCCCGGCGGCGTGAGGATCGGCACCGCGGAAATCTACCATCAGGTCGAACGCCTGCCGGAGGTCCTGGAAAGCCTGGCCGTGGGGCAGGCATGGGAAGGCGACGAACGGGTAATCCTGTTCGTCAGACTGCGCCAAGGCAGGGAACTCGACGACCCTCTCATCAACCGAATCAAAACCGCCATCCGCGAAAACACTACTCCCCGGCACGTACCTGCCAAAATCATTCAAGTTGCCGATATTCCACGCACCCGAAACAACAAGATCGCTGAACTCGCCGCCCGCTGCATTGTTCACCATCAACCGGTGAACAATGTAGAAGCCCTATCCAATCCAGAAGCCCTGAAGTTGTTTAAAGACCTTCCTGGCTTAGACGAGGACTGACAACATGGAAGCAATCATGTCAGCTCGTAGGTTAATGAAATGGACCCATCCCACTTCTAAACCAGCTTCGAAAGAGCCAATATGGTAAAGGGAATCATCCATCTAAGGAATGCGAACGACACACTTCCCTAACTGGCGCCGGATGATCGTTTGTATTCAAGGCGTGACAACAGGCGCATAGCCCCAGCTATGTCACTGTTGTCACAACACCGAATACGAGCGATAAGGCAAGTCAGATAGGGAAGTGTGTCGTTCGCATTCCTAAAGGAAGGAAAAGGCTGAAAAAACATCGAAGCACGGCCTCTCTACAGGGAAAACGCTCGAACTTTGATCAAGCGTTGCGTGATTTCCGACATCCCCTGTGACTGTCGTAAATAGGCAGAATAGCGCTGACCGCGAGAAATATCGCGGTAATGTGAAGCAGGACGTGTTGCTCGTAATAGATCGCGACAAACCCTACCAGCAGTAGTAGGACTATCAGAGTTAAAGAGAATGTTTTTAGCAGACAGGTTAATCTTTCCATGATTCTTGCCTTGTTGTGAGTAAAAAATTTTTAGTGAACTGCTATTAATAATTCTAGCCTATAGCTGATATTTTCGCCATTTATTTGGGGCAACGGTGGAGATTTGTAACACTTTTTTACAAAATGATTTCACCTGCCCATCCGTCATGGGAATATGGTCTTCCTGATCGCAAACCGGGTACCATCAGTTTCCTAGCGTGCGGTCGTAGGGGCGTGGCCTGGATTCGATTATGAGGTGTAGATATGTTTTCCGGTGATGATCATGTGCATGCTTACATCGTTGGGGGTTACTGGGATCTCATCGAAGATCTGAGATTCGTAGCAAAGGGCAATAAACAAGGTATCGGGGCCAGCCCTGGTCAGCAATCTGTCATAGTAACCCTGGCCGTTACCTAAGCGATGGCCTTGGCGGTCAAAACCAACGCCGGGCACGATGATCAGGTCCAGTTGTTTCACATCCATGGCACGTGCGCGGTCGTTCCAGCGATGGGCTGGCGGTTCGAGGATCCCATAGCTGCCGGAGACCAGTTCGTCCAGGCCGTGCAGCCACCATAGATGCAGCTCGTTACCGACACAATAGGGAATGGTGACCCTTTTGCCACTGGCAAGCGCCGCCGGAATGGCATGCCGGGTACGTAATTCGGTACGCTGATCCAGGTACCACAATACCGTGTTTGAATTTCGGTATTCCGGCAGTTTGATGAGCGTGTCACATGCTTGCCGACTTAGTGTTTCTTTGTCTTGCTGGGTCTTGCGGGCCGCATAGCCGCGGCGTCGCAGGTCATCTTTCTGGACAGCTATACCCATGACGGATGGGTTTTCGGGTGCATAGAGTGCGTGGAATTTGTCGCAGAGCAAGGCAGAACACGTAAGGCATAGTTATGCTTATGGTCTTCGTGTTCTAACGCGGTTATGCGGCAAAGGTGACGTGCTATGTGTCCTGAAAACTCGTTCGTCATGGGTATTAATGAGTGGGCATCGGTTTCACTCATCTGAACTGGCTTCGGGCCGCAGGCAGGAGTCGGTGACTACAGATTCGCATCGGTCACCGCGCCCTTCGAGGCGGAGTTGACCTGGGACGCATATTTGGCCAGAACCCCTCTTTTGTATCTGGGCTTGGGTGGTTTCCAGGCGCCCAGACGTTTTTTCATCTCGGCCTTGCTGATGTGGAGATTGATCTCGCGCCTTTCGGCATCGATGGTGATTTTATCGCCATTTTTTATGATCGCGATAGGTCCCCCTACCGCGGCCTCCGGTGTAATATGACCCACTACAAATCCATGGCTCCCACCGGAGAACCGTCCATCGGTGATCAAGGCGACCTGCTTACCGAGACCCTTGCCCATCACCGCTGAGGTCGGGGCCAGCATTTCCCGCATCCCTGGCCCGCCTCTGGGGCCTTCGTAACGGATCACGATGACATGACCTTGCTTGATGCCACCGTCCAGGATGCGTTGCAATGCCTGCTCTTCCGAGGAAAACACCTTGGCCTTGCCGGTGAAGCTCAGACCCTCTTTTCCAGAGATCTTGGCCACCGCACCGGTGGGGGCGAGATTGCCATAGAGAATGACCAGATGACTGTCTTTTTTGATCGGATTGTCCATGGAACGGACGATATCCTGATCCTCTGGATAGGGAGCGACATCGGCCAGGTCCTGCGCCAGCGTATGACCTGTGACCGTCAGGCATTCGCCATGCAACAGACCGTGGTCGAGCAGCATTTTCATCAGCGGCCTGATGCCGCCGATCTCGATCAGCTCCGACATCATGTAGCGACCACTGGGCCGCAGATCGGCCAATACCGGTACCTTTTTACCTACCCGAGTAAAATCATCGAGACTTAGTTTTGCTCCTGCGGCATGGGCCATGGCGAGTAGATGCAGCACGGCGTTAGTAGATCCGCCCAAGGCAACGACGACAGCTATAGCGTTCAGATAGGCCTTGCGGGTCATGATGTCCCGGGGGCGGATGTCCTGTTCTAACAGCCTCATCACCGCCTTACCGGCCTCCTGGCAGTCCCGGCGCTTTTCCTCGGATATGGCATTTTGTGCGGAGCTGCCGGGCAGGCTCATACCCAACGCCTCGATGGCCGAGGCCATGGTGTTGGCGGTAAACATTCCTCCGCATGCCCCCGGACCCGGTATGGAGGCAGACTCGAGCTGTTTGAGTTCTGCCAGGTCGGTTTGGCCCGTGGCCTGGGCACCGACGGCCTCGAACACCGAAACGACGTCGACGTTCTGGCCGCTATGGCATCCGGGCAGGATGGTGCCCCCGTAGACGAATACCGCAGGCCGATTGAGCCTGGCGATGGCGATCATGCAACCCGGCATGTTCTTGTCGCAACCGCCGATGGCGACTAGGCCGTCAAAACCTTCGCACCCGGCCACGGTCTCGATGGAGTCGGCGATGACCTCACGCGAGACCAGGGAATATTTCATTCCTTCGCTACCCATGGAGATACCGTCGGAGATGGTAATGGTATTAAAGACTACAGCCTTGGCCTGTGCCTGATTCGCCCCGGCGGCGGCCTCATCAGCAAGTTTGTCTATGTGCATGTTGCAGGGTGTAACCATACTCCAGGTGGAGGCGATGCCGATCTGAGGTTTTTGGAAATCATCGTCCTCGAAACCCACGGCGCGTAGCATGGCGCGGCTGGGTGTACGCTCGATGCCATCCACGACCTGTGACGAATAGTGCCTGGGTGATGGTTTTGATCTCCCTTTTTTTGAGGCCATTGCTTGCTCCGAATCTAAGTTTGTAAAAACGGGCTAAGGTTAGAGATACTGATTTGAAGATGCAAGCAAACTGTTCAATGAGAATGTGCGGAGGTTTGTGTCAAGGCCCAGCATAACCCCTGCAGGTCTCGTATAGCGCCTCGACCGCCTGAGAGTCTTCCGCGAAGCGGCATCTCGTCTCGCGCCGATGTTCGAAATATTTGCCTGTTTTCCCCATTCCATTGGGGGCGGTGGCCAGCCAGACCGGGGTCTCCGCCCCTTGATCGGCTGTCTCATGTCCGCCGAAACCCAGGTTATTGCTGAGGGTGGAGTTCACGTCTCCCGGATGGCAGGCGGTGACCGATATCTTATGGGGTCTCAATCGCTGTGCGAAG
>JBDLIZ010000165.1:0-9563 GCA_039714615.1 Pseudomonadota bacterium
TTCGCTATCTGCGTCGTTTCGGCATTCGCAGCGTTTCCATCGAGATCTCGCGTTTTTTGAGCAAGCGGGCCCATCTGATGCGGGCCCCGATAGAGGGGTGCGTCGCGCGAATCATCCGAGGAATCATTTGAGTGGTCAGCTCCGCCCGGGGTGATCTCGGAATGGATCTTGGCATTGGGCACGAGCACGCCATGCATTTGAGGGTTCTGAGCCCGCCAGCCATGAGCAAGCTCAGCCGCCAGGTATTAACCGCCCATACTTGTCCTCAAACCTCACGATGTCCTCCTCCCCCAGATAGCTCCCCGATTGAATCTCTATCAGCTCTAGGGGGATTTTGCCAGGATTTTCCAAGCGGTGTCGGGTACCGATAGGAATGTAGGTAGACTTGTTCTCACTGAGTAGAAATGTTTCCTCACCACGGGTAACTCGAGCCGTGCCTTTGACGACGATCCAGTGTTCGGCACGGTGGTGATGCATCTGCAGTGACAGGCTGTGGCCGGGATTTACGGTAATACGCTTGGCCTGAAAACGCTCGGCAGTATCAATCTCCTCATAAGCCCCCCAAGGCCGATAGATCTTACGATGACACCGAGCCTCTACCCGGCCCTCGGATTTCAATCGGTCGACGATAAGACGCACATCCTGAGCACGTTCTCGCGATGCGACCAGTACGGCGTCAGCAGTCTCGACCACTATGGTGTCCTTGAGTCCGATGGCAGCGACTAAACGATGATTGGCATTGATATAGCAATGATCGCAGGCATCGCTAACCACATCACCTACCATAATATTGTCCCTTTGATCATGGGGTTCGGACTGCCAAAGGGAATTCCAGGAACCTACATCGCTCCAGCCAGCCTGCAAGGGAATGACAACGGCATGATCGGTGCGTTCCATTACCGCATAATCAATGGAATCACTCGGGGATTTTTTGAACGAGGCGCTGTCGAGCCGGATAAAATGCAGATCGCCATAACGCTTCTGATAGGCCTCGGTGCAAGCCCCATAGATCTGCGGGGCTTGATCCTGCAACTCCTGCAGATAGTGGGAGGCCTTGAACATGAACATTCCGCTGTTCCATAGATAGCCCCCCAGAGCCAGATAGTCTTCGGCCTGGGCTAGATTAGGTTTTTCCACAAATTTATCAACCTTGAACACCGCTTGGGTCGTTTCCTCTAACCCAGCATTCGCTCCCTGACGGATATAGCCGTAACCGGTTTCGGGTCGATCGGGAACAGTGCCAAAGGTCACCAGAGATCCCTGTTCGGAGGCCTTTAATCCGCTAACCACGGCACTGTGAAAAGCCGCAACATCCCGAATCATGTGATCGGCCGGCAAGACCAGCATCACGGCATCCTCGAATCGATCAACCACCTCTAAGGCCGCTGCCGCGATCGCCGGAGCCGTATTACGTGCCACAGGCTCCAACAGGATACAGCTGTCCTCTATTCCAATCTGCCGGAGTTGCTCCGCGGCCATGAACCGGTATTCTTGATTGCTCACCACGATGGGAGAAACGAGATCATCCAAACCCTGGAGACGTTGCAATGTCGCCTGAAAAAGGCTTTCTTCTCCCAGCAAGGGGATAAACTGTTTCGGATAATATTGACGGGACATGGGCCAAAGCCGCGTACCCGACCCTCCAGAAAGTATGACTGGAACCAAGACCCGTTTGTTTTGTGATTCTACCTTCTGCATATACCGTTATCCTTTTACCTAGATCCTGTCGGCCTTTGATATCTCCATGAACCGCGCCCTGCAAACCCGCGCCATGAGGCAGAGCACCATCAGTGTCACGGAAATAATCACCATTAGGGCCCAATTTCCCCAACGCGCATAAGGCGTCAATCCACCCTGGGCAACGATCTCGGCACTAAGCACATCGGCCCTGAATTGCGGAGATCGCGCAACGACTCCACCCTTGGGACCGATCACGGCCGATATACCCGTATTCGTTGACCGCAACAGGTAACGCCCCGTCTCCAGGGCCCTGAGCCGTGCAATCTCTAGATGCTGATGGGGGGCCAGGGAATCCCCGAACCAGGCATCGTTGCTGACGTTGACCAGCAAATCGGCCTCCGGTAGTGCATCAATGACCTCGTTGCCATAGGCGTCTTCATAACAAATGGATACACCTACATTGTAATCCTGTAGTTGAACCAAGGGACGATCACGTCCCGTGTCAAGATCAGACATGGGAATGACGATTAGATCGGCCATCCACGCCAGCGCGCTCCTGAGTGGAAAATATTCCCCGAACGGTACGAGATGACGTTTATGGTAGAACCGTGGGCTCTGTCCGGGTTTAACGACACTGTTATAGCTGCGGCCTTGGTCTTTTCCACGAACAAAGATTCCGACCAGCAGTTCACTGCCATGTCCTTGCGCCTCCTCAGCCAGAGGGGTCAAAAAGGATTCCTCCACCTGATGATAAAAGGCGGGTACGGCGGTTTCGGGCCAGATTATAATATCACTGTCCCAGTGAGCCCGGCTAAGGTTACGATACAGATCCAGAGTCGACTGAAAACGCTCAGGCTGCCACTTGATATCCTGGGAAATATTGGCCTGTATCAGACTCACCTTGATGGGAGATCCGGTGGGCTGCGTCCAGTCGATGTGAGTTAAAAGCTGGGCAACGATGGTAATAGAGACGATGAGCACAACACTTAGAGCACGGGTACGTCCTGCAGAGACGACACTCAGTACCAACAGGCCGGCGAGCAGCATGTTCAGGCCACTCGCAGCCAATACTCCGAACACCGGAATAATCCCCGCTAAAGGTGTATCCACATGCGCCTGACCAAGCAACAACCAGGGGAAACCCGTCAATACCCAGCCTCTGAGCCACTCCAATAACATCCAGATCAGAGGATAAACCAGGGTCAGTCTCACGGCTAAAGGCAAGTACCGCAAGCTACGGGCCAATAGGCCTGTCAACGCCGGATACAGGGATAGAAATAAAATGAACAACAGGGTTATCGAGAAGGCCAATATGGGCGGTGCATGACCAAATTCATAGATGCTGTTATAGACCCAGGACACGGACAGACTAAACAGACCAAGGCCGAACAGATAACCCCGCCAGAAAGACTGACGTGCAGAACAATCTAGCCAAAGGAACAGCAACACTGCTGGCGCCACCAAGCTCAGGGGCCACCAACCGTAAGGGGCAAATACCACCACCAGGCTACCCCCCGCAACAAGGGCAATCAAATTCGCCCCTATAGGGTACCTCTGCAACACCTCGACCCATTTAACGGCCCAAGGCTGATAGGATATCCGAGATGTGACACTATGGCGGGAGATAGAATGGCAGTACTGATTACGCATAGGGATCAGGATAACCCAGCCGCGCCAAGAGTTCAGTTTCACGGGCCTCCATCACGCCGGCATCGCTGTCCCTCTGGTGGTCATAACCCAGCAGATGAAGTATCCCATGGATCACCAGATGGGCCCAGTGCCTAAGGTGTTCCTTTTTTTGCTCCGCCGCCTCCTTCGCCACAACAGGGGCACAAATCACTAGATCACCGAGATAAGAGGTTTCGATTTGAGGGGGTGGCTCAAATGGAAAGGACAGTACATTGGTGGGACCGCTGACTCCCCGATAGCTTTGATTCAACTCAGCGCTCTCTTCCCTGCCTACGATGCGTATCACGAGTTCGACCCCCGAATGGCTGTCAACGACCATTTCAGCACAGCGATGTAAGAATTTCTCAGTTGGGAGATCTTCGGTGCGCCCTAAGGCGTATTGAACCTCAACTCTGGCGGCCATGACAGCTATCCGCTACCGATGAGATTCCGAGCGAAATACGACTACCGCGCGAATTGCGGATTTCCAAGGCAACCATGAGGCAAAGGCTATGCCTTGCGCACCAGGATCGTTAATGACAGAACCTCTATATCCGGGAAGTGGTTGCAGATGCTTCGGTGGACTCATAGGCCTGTATAATACGCTGCACTAAAGGGTGTCTGACGACATCACGCGCAGTAAAAAAACTAAAGCTAACCCCGCCGACATCCTTAAGGACCTTAATGACATGGCGCAGACCGGACATGCGATTTGCTGGCAGATCGACTTGAGTAATGTCACCCGTGACCACAGTTCGCGAACCGAACCCGATACGAGTGAGAAACATCTTCATCTGATCCACGGTAGTGTTCTGCGCCTCATCCAGGATCACAAAGGAGTCATTGAGCGTTCTACCCCGCATATAGGCCAAAGGGGCCACTTCGATGATATTACGTTCAATAAGCTTATTAACCCGTTCAACACCCAGCATCTCGTACAAGGCATCGTATATGGGCCGCAGATAGGGATCAATCTTCTGGCTCAGATCTCCGGGGAGAAAACCCAGTCGCTCGCCGGCCTCGACCGCGGGGCGCACCAAAACAAGTCTACGCACGCGCTCTTCTTCCAGAGCCTCTACGGCGCTAGCCACCGCCAAATAGGTCTTACCGGTGCCTGCCGGACCAATTCCAAAGGTTAAATCACCCTGATCTACATTTTTTAAATACTGCTCCTGATTGGGACCACGCGCAGTGATTACCCTGCGAGGTGTATTGATGGTTCGTTGGTCTTTTTCCTCTCCCTGCCGAGTCAACAGGGCATCAACCCCGGATTCCTGTAAATACAGGTGTACCCTTGGCGCCGACAGAACCTCTTCTTCCGTGGCCCGGTACAGATCCTTGAGTAACTCGGCCGCCGCCTTCACGGAAGAGGGTTCGCCAATGATATTGAAAAGGTTGCCTCTATTATTGATCTCTACGCCGAGCCGTCGTTCAAGATGACGCAGGTTTTCGTTCATCGGACCACAGAGATTGGCCAAGCGTGCATTGTCTGCCGGAACCAGACTGAGGTCAAAGGATTGAGGTCTACTGTTCAAGAATGAAGGTAGGGTTGCACGATTTCTCAGCTGGCAGCTACAGATTGGGACGACGTGCGCCCAAGCAGTTGCCCTCTTAGCGAATTGGGTAAGGCCTCGGTAATCAATATCTCAACAAACCGTCCTATACACGTTTCGCCTTCCGCGGAAAAATTAACCACCCGGTTATTCTCGGTACGTCCGGCCCACATCTCAGGGTCCTTACGCGACGGACGTTCGACCAATACGCGTTGGATCGTTCCCAGCATTTTCTGTGATACTTCCCCCGCCAACTCGGCGATACGTCGCTGAAGAATTTGCAAACGCTGTCTTTTCAGCTCAATGGGCACATCATCGGGAAGCGATGCCGCAGGCGTACCGGGGCGTCGGCTATAGATAAAGCTGAAGGACTGATCAAATCCAATGTCCTCAATCAGATTCATGGTCGCCTGAAAATCCTCCTCGGTCTCACCCGGGAAACCAACGATGAAATCCGAGGAGATGCTGATATCGGGTCTGGCTCGGCGCAGTTTGCGGATCTTTGACTTGTACTCCAGCGCGGTATGCCCCCGCTTCATTTGCGCGAGAATACGATCCGACCCGCTTTGCACCGGCAGATGTAAGTGACTGACCAACTGTGGTATCTCAGCATAGGTCTGGATCAGGCTGTCGGATAATTCCAGCGGATGTGAGGTGGTGTAACGAATCCGCTCTATCCCTTCAATAGCCGAGATAAAATGGATCAGCAATGCTAGATCGGCGATCTCTGCGTCATCCATCTCACCGCGGTAGGCATTGACGTTTTGACCCAGTAAGGTGACCTCACACACCCCTTGCTGAGCTAACTGGTCGACCTCCGCGATCACATCGTCGAAGGGGCGGCTTATCTCCTCACCCCGAGTGTAGGGGACCACGCAGAAAGAGCAGTATTTGCTGCAGCCCTCCATGATCGATACCAAGGCCGTAGGCCCTTGCGAGCGCGCCTCTGGCAACCTATCGAATTTTTCCATCTCCGGAAAAGAGACATCAACCACGGGCTGACCGGTCTGCCTCACGGACGCCAACATCGCTGGCAGGCGATGCAGAGTTTGTGGGCCGAAAATAATATCCACATAGGGTGCACGATCCCTCAATGACGCCCCTTCCTGGCTGGCGACGCACCCCCCTACCCCAATGACCACATCCGATCTAGCCTGCTTGATCTGGCGCCATCGACCCAGTTGCGAAAAAACCTTCTCCTGAGCCTTTTCACGGATAGAACAGGTGTTGAGAAGCAGCACATCGGCCTGCTCGGGATCATGGGTCAATATAATTGCCTCTGAGGCCCTGAGTACGTCCAGCATCTTAGCTGAATCGTATTCATTCATCTGACAACCATGGGTTTTGATATATACCTTTGCTTTCATGGACTCGGTAAAATTATCGTCACTTGGAAGGCATTTTTTGTTCCCACTGCCAGGCATGAGCAATGATCGTTTCAAGATTACCATAGCGTGGTTTCCAACCGAGTTCCGACCTTGCCCGGCGAGAATCGGCTACCAATCTAGCCGGATCTCCCTCACGTCTTTCACTCCGAATAACAGGAATTTTTGTTTGTGTGACTTTCTCTGCGGTATCGATCACCTCCCTGACTGAATACCCCTGGCCATTACCCAGGTTATAACGATTGCTGCCCTTGCCTTCCAATAGGGCCTGCAAGGCCAGCAGATGAGCCTGACACAAATCGACCACGTGTATATAGTCACGAATACATGTCCCATCCGCAGTATCGTAGTCCGATCCGAATATACTGATATGCTCGCGTCGTCCGGACGCTGCCTGTAACACCAATGGAATAAGATGGGTCTCGGGATCGTGGCGTTCGCCCAAGCGGGTCAGTGGATCGGCGCCCGCCGCATTGAAATAACGTAATGCGATGGATCTCAGTCCGTAGGCCCGGTCATAGTCCTCCAACAGCTGCTCGACCATCCTTTTCGATCGACCGTATGGATTAATGGGATTCTTCTGATGACGTTCATCGATTGGAACATAACTTGGCTCACCGAATATGGCCGCGGTGGATGAGAAAATAAACCTGTTCACACCATGCGCAACCATGACATCGAGCAGATTTTGAGCATTTGTAAAATTGTTTCGATAATATTTTGCGGGATTACGAACCGATTCACCCACCTCAATGTGGGCGGCAAAATGCATCACACCCGCAAAGGAATGCCCTGAGAACAGCTGCTCGAGCAGGCGACGATCACTCAGATCACCTTCAACGAACTCCCCGGCAATCACAGCATCACGAAAACCTGAATAGAGATTATCCAAGGTCACCACCTTATATCCTGAATCCACAAGGGAGGTAACCATGTGAGATCCGATATAACCTGCTCCTCCAGTGACCAGAATCTCGATCATTATCTTTGCTTCCTAAGCTGGATATTTGATGAATTCACATGATGATCGCGAAGTAAATTGTTTCTGCTGCAAAGGGTTTACTGAAGGCGTTGCGTATCGGTGATTATGGGCAACTGAGGGAATTTCCTTGCGGGAACGATAGATCAGCGAGGGCATGCGTAATTTGTGAATTATCCGGGTTAAGTGGTTATCAATAGGCATTTCTATGTACAAAACCCTTGAGGAAGGTCAGCATGATGATCTTGAGGTCAAACCAAACAGACCAATGCTCAATATAGTAAATGTCATGTTCAACACGCTTTTTTAGATCGGTATCTCCGCGCCAGCCGTTGACCTGAGCCCAGCCCGTAATACCTGCCTTGACTAGATGTTTTTTCATATAATCGGGTACCTGGTCCTTGAACTGCTCCACAAACACGGACCGTTCCGGGCGAGGGCCGACGATAGACATCTCGCCTTTAAGCACATTTATAAATTGAGGTAGCTCATCCAGGCTGGATTTTCTCAGTAAAGATCCGAACCAGGTTACCCTGGATTCACCCTGCATTGCCCACACCGGTCCCGATTCTTCCTCGGCGCTCATCACCATAGATCGAAATTTATACATGGTGAAAGGCTCACCATTCCAGCTTACCCTCTCTTGACGGAAAAATATCGGGCCTTTCGAACTTAATTTCACACCCATTGCAATCAACAACATCAGCGGACTAACTAGCGTCAAGATAATAAAGGCCAACGCCTGGTCTTCAATGGCCTTCAACCAGCGATTGATACCTTCCATAGGGGTTGCAGAGAGATTGACGACGGGCAAACCGGCAATCTCGGTAAAGGAATGATTCAGTAGCTGAAACCCAAAAATATTAGGGATATAACATATGTCAACAGCACTATGTCTCAAGCTGTGTAACACTACCTTAACCATCTCTTCATCCTTGAGCTGCATGGCGATCCATACCTGATCCACCGAGTTGCTGCCCACAAAATCAGCCAAGCTATCAAGATCTCCTAGAATAGGGAATGCTTCTGTGGGCTTTGGCTCATCAGTGTAGTTCTTGTTGAAAAATCCGACAATCTCAAGCCCTGTCCAGCTTGCCGCACTGACTCGCTCAGCAACCTCCTTCCCAAGATCTCCAGCGCCCACGATCACGATCTGCCTGAGATTACGTCCTTTGCTGCGCATCCATCTCAATAACAGCCTTAACAGAATACGAAAAAATACCAACGCCGACCATCCGCTAATGAACCAAACACCCACCCACAACCTCGAATAGGCTGCCCCGGTCTTGGTCATCAGGGCGAAGGTGGCAAGCAAAAATGCCGTGAGGACCCAGCCAAGGGTAAGTAACTTTAACTCTTCAAAGACAGAACCACCGCGCCAAGCGCGGTAGAGAGATAAAAAAGGGAAAACAACCACAGATAGCAACACCGCTACCGCCAACACATAGTTATAAGTGATGGGCATAGCGTGCTGACCAATCTGGGCAAAATACACGTCTAGCCCGGTGGCATAGTAGGCGAATATGCCACTGAAATAAATGGTCAGCCAATCTATTACCCGCAGTATCAGATTTAACAGACTGGAGTATTCTTTCAGAATTCCTCTATTGGGCATCGACAATATTGCCTCGGGATTATCGTTTCAAACCAGGAAAGTGTATCAAGCTTAGACCTCTGACTCAAAAACAAACAAAAAAGCCCCCGTACCCATTAAGGTGCGGAGGCTTGGATAAATGCCTGGCAGTGACCTACTTTCACATGGGGAGACCCCAAACTATCATCGGCGCTGAGCAGTTTCACTTCCGAGTTCGAGATGGATTCGGGTGGTTCACACTCGCTATGGCCGCCAGGCAAACTGGCACGCTTTGATGTGTCAAACACACATCAAAAACGAAACTGAGAATGTATCACCAAGTATGTCTTAACATGCAATAATCCATAGAATACCTATAACAAACCGCTTGGGTGTTATATGGTCAAGCCACACGGTCAATTAGTACTGGTTAGCTTCATACATTACTGCACTTCCACACCCAGCCTATCAACGTCGTAGTCTTCGACGGACCTTCAGGGACCTCTAGGGTCCAGTGAGACCTCATCTTGGGAGGGGCTTCCCGCTTAGATGCTTTCAGCGGTTATCCCGTCCGTACATAGCTACCCGGCAATGCCACTGGCGTGACAACCGGAACACCAGGGGTACGTCCACTCCGGTCCTCTCGTACTAGGAGCAGCTTCCCTCAAGTCTCAAACGCCCACGGCAGATAGGGACCGAACTGTCTCACGACGTTCTAAACCCAG
>JBDLIZ010000166.1:0-9507 GCA_039714615.1 Pseudomonadota bacterium
GCACCCGGATGAGAAGCCGAAAAAGAGTCATGTGGAAAAATGTCTCGCTAAGCACCAGGGACCCGTCATTGCCGCGACGGATTATATGAAAAACTATGCCGACCAGATTCGTGCCTACGTGCCCGGACGCTATGTGGTGCTGGGTACCGATGGCTTTGGGCGTAGCGATACGCGGGTGAACCTGCGCAAACACTTTGAGGTAGACCGCCACTTCATCGCGGTGACTGCGCTCAAGGCACTGGTAGACGAGGGTAGTTTATCCGCCTCCAAGGTCGAAGAGGCGATTACTCAATTCGGCATTGATGCCGGTAAACCCAATCCGCGCACGGCATGAGTGCGAGCCACCATCACGGATCTTAACCACGATGACAGTAAAAGAGATTCATGTCCCTGACCTAGGGGATTTCTCCGATGTGGAAATCATCGAAGTGCTGGTTGCGCCAGGGGATGAGGTGACAGAGGAAGATTCACTCATCACCGTAGAGTCCGATAAGTCTTCCATAGAGATACCTTCGCCACTGACCGGTGTCATAACAGAACTGAAAGTGAACCTGGGAGACAGAGTATCGCAAGGCGATCTTATACTCTTACTGGAGACTGGGGGGCAGGGAACTGCTGCGGTACCCGGAGAGTTAAGTGCCGAGTCATCCACGACGCCCTATCCCTCGGCAGAGCTACCGGCCACCACGGCTGCCGTGGAATCCCCCGCTGCATATCGGACTTCGCCAATACAGTCTTCGGCGTCCGTGCCCCCCGAGGCGCGCCCCCTACCGTCTATACCGATGGTCAGTCCCGTATCCCGCTCTTCGCCCACGGCACACATGTTGGACGAACGCATCAAAAAGGCTCATGCCAGTCCTTCAGTACGCCGGTTTGCGCGTGAACTAGGGGCGGATCTCAACGAAATAAAGGGCAGCGGTCGTAAGGGGCGTATCCTGAAGAAGGATATTCAGGGATATATAAAAAAGGCCTTGGTCAAGGGGGGGGTGGGTTTTCGGGTGGCGGCCTTGCCCGAGGTGGATTTTGCCAAATTCGGCGAAGTAGAGATCCAAGCGCTAAGCCGCATCAACAAGCTCACCGGTGCGAACCTTCACCGTAACTGGGTGAGGATCCCGCATGTCACTCAATACGACCAGGCAGACATTACCGAGCTGGAGGACTTTCGCAGGTCTCTCAACAAGGAGTACCGCGATAAAGGAATCAAGATTACCCTGTTGTCGTTTTTGATGAAGGCCGTGGTCTCAGCATTGAAGGAATATCCCCGTTTCAACAGCTCCCTGGACGATGCTCAGGAAAACCTGATCTTAAAACATTATTACCACATCGGGGTGGCCGTTGATACCCCCGCGGGATTGGTGGTGCCGGTGGTGCGTGAAGTAGATCGCAAGAACCTGGTGGAAGTTGCTACCGAATTGGGGACATTGAGCGCCAAGGCCAGGGAAGGGCGGTTGTCGCCTGCCGAGATGCAGGGCGGCTGCTTTACTATCTCCAGTTTGGGCGGTATCGGGGGTACGTCCTTTACGCCCATCGTCAATGCCCCTGAAGTGGCGATCTTAGGCGTCTCAAGAGCCACGATGCAGCCCGTTCATAAGAACGATGGATTCGTTCCCGGATTAATTCTGCCGCTGTCGCTTTCTTACGACCATCGGGTCATCGATGGGGCGGCTGGAGCGAGATTTACGACTTTTCTCAGTGCGATGCTGTCCGATACCCGTCGCCTGTTGCTATAAAGGATCCTGAATATGACTAGGCTCATCAAGGTCGAGGTCCCGGATATCGGTGACTTTCAGGACGTTGAGATCATCGAGGTGCTGGTGTCGAACGATGATCGGGTGGAGGTGGAGCAGTCCCTCATCACCCTGGAGTCAGACAAGGCGACCATCGAGATCCCTTCACCCCATGCCGGGATAGTGAAGAACCTGCGGGTCGGGTTGGGCGGTAAGGTCTCTCAAGGTGATCCGATCCTGGATCTGGAACTCGTGCAAGAAGACATTGAGCCGGGTAATAACGCAGAGACTCAAGGGTCTTCGGATCGGCCGGTCGTGACTCCCGGTGCGGGTCCCGCAGTGGTGACGCGCTCCGCAGAAATCAGTGCCGATGTGGTGGTGCTCGGTTCAGGTCCGGGGGGGTATACTGCCGCATTTCGGGCCGCCGATCTAGGGAAGTCGGTCATTCTGATCGAGCGCTTCGATAGCTTGGGGGGTGTCTGTCTCAATGTTGGTTGCATTCCCTCGAAGGCCCTGTTGCACGCCGCCCAGGTCATCAACGAAGCGGCACGGTTTGCGGCTCACGGTATTGTATTCGGTCCGCCCAAGATCGACATACCAAAACTGTTGAGCTGGAAAATCGGCATAGTACGACGTTTGACCGGTGGCCTGAAACAACTGGCCAAGCAACGCAAGGTCCGAGTCATTCAGGGGCAGGGGCGATTTTCATCGCCGAATCATCTTCTGGTGGAGTCCGCACAGGGACAACAGCGCGTTAGCTTCGATCAGGCGATTATCGCGGCGGGTTCGAAACCGGCTGAACTGCCCGTGTTTCCGTGGGACGATCCGAGGGTTATGGATTCCACGGCGGCCCTGGAACTCAAGGAGATTCCCAAGCGCCTACTGGTGGTGGGAGGTGGGATCATCGGTCTGGAGATGGCCACGGTCTATCATGCGCTGGGGGCGCGGGTGACGGTGGTGGAGCTGACCGAGGGCCTGATCCCTGGTTGTGACCGCGACCTCGTCAGGCCGCTGCACAAGCTGCTGCGTAGCCGTTATGAAAACATCTACACCGCCACCAAGGTCGCGGCCGTGCAAGCCAAGCCCCAAGGGTTGGAGGTGAGTCTAAAGGACAAGAACGCAACCCGGCAGGAATCCTTTGACCGTATCCTGGTGGCCACGGGGCGGATCCCGAACGGGCACCAGATCGCCGCGGAGAACGCCGGCGTCTATGTGAACGAGGCCGGATTTATCACCGTGGATTCGCAACAGCGCAGCAATGTGTCACATATCTTTGCCATTGGCGATATCGTCGGCCCCCCCATGCTGGCGCATAAGGCCAGTCACGAAGGTAAAGTGGCCGCCGAGGTTTGTGCCGGCAAGAAGTCGCATTTCGATGCACGCGTCATTCCTTCGGTGGCCTATACCGATCCCGAGATCGCCTGGATGGGGATGACGGAGACCGAGGCCAAGGCACAGGGTTTGGAATACGAGAAAGGCGTGTTTCCATGGGCCGCCAGCGGTCGCGCCTTGAGTCTCGGGCGCAGCGAGGGAATGACCAAGCTACTGTTCGATAACGATAAACGGCTCATGGGGGCCGGCATGGTGGGCCCGAATGCAGGAGAGCTGATCGCGGAGGCCGTTCTAGCGCTGGAGATGGGGGCCGACCCCGAGGACATTGCGCTGAGCATCCATGCTCATCCAACCTTGGCGGAGACAATTTCGTTTGCCGCCGAGATGGTGCAAGGCACGATCACCGACCTCTACGTACCCAAAAGGGCGCTTTGATTAGATTCCAGAGCAACTGGAAACAAGAATATTCAAGAGATCATAAATATGACAGACGTCAACAAGGTAGTGCTTGCCTATTCCGGTGGCCTGGATACCTCCGTCATCCTGAAATGGCTCGAGGATCGCTACGGTTGCGAGGTCGTTACCTTCACGGCCGATATCGGTCAGGGTGAAGAAGTGGAACCCGCCCGGGCCAAGGCCGAACAACTGGGGGTGCAGGAGATCTATATCGAAGATCTAAGTAATGAATTCGTGAGAGATTATGTCTTTCCCATGTTTCGGGCCAACGCCATATACGAGGGGGAATATCTGCTCGGAACCTCTATCGCCCGGCCGTTGATCGCCAAGCGCTTGGTGGAGATCGCCGAGCAGACCGGTGCGGATGCGATCGCCCATGGGGCGACGGGGAAGGGTAATGACCAGGTAAGATTCGAGCTGGGGGCCTATGCCTTGAGTCCTGGCATCAAGGTGATATCACCCTGGCGAGAATGGGATCTGACCTCCAGGGAAAAACTACTGGCCTATGCGGAAAAGCATGCAATACCCGTGGAGCTGAAACGTGGTAAGAAATCGCCTTACTCCATGGACGCCAATCTGCTCCATATCTCCTATGAAGGCGGTCCTCTGGAAGATCCTTGGACGGAACCCGACGATGATATGTGGCGCTGGACCGTTCCCCCAGAGGCTGCGCCAGATATGCCACGTTATTTGGAGTTGCATTTTAAAAAAGGAGATGTCGTGGCTATCGACAGCCAAGCCATGAGTCCCGCGCAAGTGTTGACAACCCTCAATGCCGTGGGAGGAGAGCATGGCATCGGGCGGCTAGATCTCGTTGAAAACCGCTATGTAGGCATGAAATCAAGGGGCTGCTATGAGACCCCCGGAGGCACGATTTTGCTGCGCGCCCATCGTGCCATGGAGTCCATTACCCTGGATCGTGAAGTCGCTCACCTGAAAGATGATCTAATGCCCCGCTATGCCAGCCTGATCTATAACGGCTATTGGTGGAGCCCCGAGCGCCGCATGTTGCAGGAGATGATCGATGCCTCCCAGCGCCATGCAAATGGCAGTGTGAGATTGAAGCTCTACAAGGGCAACGTGATCGTGGTGGGACGCCGGTCCGACAGCGATAACCTCTTCGATGAGGCGGTTGCCACCTTCGAAGACGACGCCGGGGCCTATGATCAAAAGGACTCGGAAGGATTCATCAAACTCAACGCCCTGCGCATGCGAATCGCTGCCGCAAGACGCGGCAGCGGGTGGTAAAGGGCGATCATTATCCGGAGCGAACAGCCCACGCGAAGAACTCATGAGTCCTTGTTGTTCGCATTAACCAGATTTCAACAGATACAGGTTCAATGCGCAGCACGTCTCTTAGCCCTGGAATGTACATTGCGCCTATATGTACTAGCTGCGCGGTGATGGTGCCGAATAACAGCAGACGGTTTCTCAGTGGGTAGTGGCGGAACGCAGACAATGTCTCAGAATGGCTGTTGAAGACACGCATATTTTCAAACAGGCCCAGTAAGTATATAGTTATCTTACGGTGCCAAATCAGTGGTTTCTAATATATCCAGCCGCAGAACAGAAGCTTTCGAGGTATCTTGAATGACCGATTTCGGCCATTCGAGGCTTGTCAGACGCCTGCCCGTTAAGTTCTCGTGTAGGCTGACAGGCCTGCGGCTGGGGGCAGGCATCTTACAACCCTTAACAAGAACTGCCGTTCGTGGCTCTTGATTGCAGGGTCCGCTTACGTTGAGAAAAACAGACATTCGCTACGGAAGGACCTCGCTAGTGCTCATGACCCGTAGACTACGACCGCCACCCGATCCAGAAAGTACCTATAAACATACGGAAAAAAGATCCGGTTCCCTGGATCGGCTCTTTTGGGGTTTCGATGCGCGCTTGCCAGGCTGCATACGATATGCTGATCGTTCGCGAAAATTTAACTGGTGGTTGGAAAATTCAACTACTATTTAGCGTAGGGGTTCTAACCTGAACCAAGTTTCAGCTATTGGGAAATACTCAAGTTTTTTGCGCCGTAAGTATAATTGGGGAGCATTCTTACGCAATTTTCGTACTGACGCGAAGCGTTTCGCAGTCAAGATGCTACCGATAGTCCCGATGAAGACACAGGAACGCGCCTGTACCTCGCCCATTTGGTACACGCCCCGCGAATGAATTGAGCAGCAGGCGCGCAGAAGCCCTGTCAACCTGAAAGGAGAAAAATCAATGACCAGATCTATTCTTGCCGCAACATGTGCCGTGATGCTGATGATCGCACTGCCCGCCGCCGCCCAGGATGCGGGCCCTCCGATGCCGGGAACGCTGTCTGGCGCCTATACCGGCAAGGCCTATTCGCCTTATGCCAAACGCAGCTTCCCCGAGCGGCCGCTGTGGGGTGATTCGCATCTGCACACGTCGCTTTCGATGGATGCGGGTCTGTTCGGCAACCGCCTGCCGCCTCGCGATGCGTATCGGTTCGCGCGTGGCGAGGAAGTGGTGTCCTCCACCG
The DNA here is from genome assembly GCA_039714615.1 of Pseudomonadota bacterium. GTDB lineage: Bacteria > Pseudomonadota > Gammaproteobacteria > JAAEPA01 > JAAEPA01 > JAAEPA01. Next base: position 6,013 of record JBDLIZ010000166.1, read on the forward strand.
GACAGGCGGTGCGGTTGTCGCGCCCGCTGGACTGGCTGGTGGTTGCCGATCATTCCGATGGGATGGGGATGGTGGGCGATCTTGCTGCCGGCAAGCCACAGCTTTTGGCTTACGAACAGGGAGCGCGCTGGAACAAGGGACTCGCAGCAGGAGGCGACGCGGCGGTTGCGGCGGCGCTTGACCTGATCACAACCTTCTCGCAGGCCAAAATGGATCCAGCGATGCTGGCACTCTATTCGCCGGGCTCGAAACTCTACAAAAACCTCTGGGAAAAAGTCATCGACGATGCCGAGGCGTTCAACGATCCGGGGCGTTTTACGGCATTTATCGGCTTTGAGTGGACCTCGCTAATCAAAGGCAACAACATGCATCGTGTCGTCATCATGCGTGACGGTCCGGTCAGGGCGCGGCAGGTAGTGCCTTTCACGATGACGGCGCCTCAGGGTAGCCCCGACCCGCGCGATCTGTGGAAGTATCTGACCAATTATGAGGAAAGGACCGGAGGCGAAGTGCTGGCGATCCCGCACAACGGCAACCTGTCGAACGGCATCATGTTCCCTCTGGAAGCGCAGTGGAACGGCACGGAGTTCGACGAGACCTATGTCACCCAGCGCGACAAATGGGAGCCGCTCTACGAAGCGACCCAGATAAAGGGCGACGGCGAGGCGCACCCCTTCCTTTCGCCAGACGACGAGTTCGCTGATTACGAGACCTGGGCTATCGGCAACCTCGACGTCAGCGTAGCAAAGACCAACGACATGCTTGCCGGCGAATATGCCCGCGAGGCGTTGAAGCGCGGGCTGGCGATCGAGGCGCGGCTCGGTACCAACCCCTACAAGTTTGGCATCATCGGCGCTACCGACAGCCACACCTCGCTTGCGACCGCCGAGGAGGACAATTTCTTTGGCAAGCATACCGGCTACGAACCAAAACCAGAACGGATGTCTCATCCGTTCATGCAAAACGAGAACGGCAAGATCATGGGCTGGCAGATGGTTGCGTCGGGACTCGCCGCCGTATGGGCGACCGAGAATACCCGCGAGGCCATCTTCGATGCGATGCAGCGTAAAGAGGTCTATGGCACGACCGGCCCGCGCATGAGCGTGCGCTTATTTGGCGGCTGGGGATTTTCGGACCAGGATGTGAATTCCCGCATGCCGGCGGTTGTGGGGTATGAAAAGGGCGTGCCGATGGGCAGTGATCTGCGGGTTATGCCGGAGGGTGCGAAGGCGCCGAGCTTCATGGTCTATGCGCTACGCGACCCGATCGGTGCCAATCTCGACCGCATCCAGATCGTCAAGGGCTGGCTCGACGCCGATGGCACGACGCACGAGAAGGTCTACGACGTTGCTTGGTCGGACACCCGAGTGCCGGGCGCCGACGGCAAGCTACCGCCCGTGGGCAACACCGTCGACGTGGCCAACGCTAACTGGACCAACACGATCGGTGCCGCCGAGCTGGCGACGGTCTGGACCGATCCCGGGTTCGACCCGGCGCAGAAGGCGTTCTATTATGCGCGGGTGCTTGAGATCCCAACCCCGCGCTGGTCTACCTATGACGCGTTCCGCTTTGGGGTCGACCTGCCCGAGGGTGCGCCGACCTCGACTCAGGAGCGGGCCTACACCTCACCGATCTGGTACACACCCGCATCTTGAGAAGACTATCAACATGAAACACCTTGCGCGGCTCCTTCGGGAGCCGCTTCTTCATTTCTTTGCATTCGGTGGCCTGATCTTTCTGCTCTTCGTGGCGGTGTCCGGGCCGACCCCGGAGCCGGTGGATACGATCGTCATCGAGCCCGAGCGCATCGAGCAGCTGAGGGCGGGATTCCAGGGGGTCTGGCGGCGCCCGCCGGGCGACGATGAACTACGCGCCATAATCGATGACTTTGTCCGCGAGGAAATCTACTATCGTGAGGCGCTGGCGTTCGGCCTCGACCGCAACGATACGGTGGTCCGGCGGCGCCTGCGACAGAAGATGGAGTTTCTGGCGGACACCGGCGCCGATCTTCTGGAACCAGCAGCAGGCGAGCTCGAGGCCTATCTCGCCGCGAACGAGCAGACCTTTCGGCGTGAGCCGCGTCTGGCCTTCGAGCAGATCTATCTTGGCGACGCACCGGACCAGGAAACGATCACAAGGTCGCTGAGCATACTCCAGTCTGACTCTGTAGCCGACCCTTCGGAGTTAGGTGAACGCACCCTCCTGCCGACTCAGCTTGGTCGCTCACCACCAGACGCGATTGATGGCGTATTCGGGCAAGGATTTTTCGAGCGGCTCACGGAACTCCCGCCCGGCATATGGGCCGGACCTGTGGAGTCCGCGTACGGCGTGCACTTTGTCCGTATCATCGACAGTCTGCCCGTCCGGATGCCGCCACTGGAAGAGGTGCGCGACGCCGTGTTGGGGGACTGGAAGGCAGAGAAGGCACTGGAGCTGCGCGAGCTGCAATTCGCGAGGTTGAAGGAGCGCTATGCGGTCGAGATACGCGGCGCCAATGCGCGGACGTTAGAAAGCCGGTGATCCAGTCTGTGGGCAAGCCAATTCTCGCACTGATGATCTTCCTGGTCGGGGCGCTCGGATTTGGCACTTCCTCGTTTGGCCATGCGCTTCAGCCCGGGTATCTGGAGCTTCGCCTGATCGACAAGGACCTGTACGCTGTTGTGTGGAAGACGCCGGCGAGCGGCGCGCGTCCGATGGCAATCGCCGCCCGGCTGCCAGAGCGCTGCGAGCCGCGCACCGCAGAGCAGTCGATCTGGGACGGCACCGCCTACCTCGCGCGCTGGACCGCAACATGCCCAGGCGGACTGGAAGGGGGCGTGATCCAGATCGAAGGGCTTGATCAAACGTCGACGGACGTGCTGGTGCGGTTCGATTTCGCCGATGGCATCAGCGAGACTCGCCGCCTGACCGCAGCCGACCCTTCCTTCATGGTTCCCACCCAACCCAGTCGTCTTGAAGTGGTGCAAACCTACTTCCTGTACGGCGTAGAGCACATTTTACTCGGCATTGATCACCTGCTGTTTGTTCTTGCGCTACTGCTGCTGGTGAAAGGCGTGCGCAGGATCATTGCAACCATCACCGCATTCACAGTTGCCCACAGCATCACACTGGCCGGTGCGACGCTTGGCATTGTCCATATCCCCGGACCGCCCATTGAGGCGACCATCGCGCTGAGTATCGCATTCGTTGCAGCGGAGATCATCCACAGCCGACAGGGTGAGCCGGGATTGACCGAACGGTATCCCTGGATTGTCGCCTTCACTTTCGGCCTGCTGCATGGTTTTGGCTTCGCAAGCGCGTTGGCGGAAGTCGGCCTGCCACAGCAGTCGATCCCCATTGCGCTGTTATTCTTTAACGTCGGCGTAGAGATCGGCCAACTGCTCTTCATTGCTTCCGTGTTCGCCACTATCGCGCTGGCAAGCCAGATCACGCGGCGCATCAACGTGCCACGACCGGCATGGGCGTGGGCCGTGCCTCCGTATGCCATCGGAAGCC
>JBDLIZ010000167.1:0-9490 GCA_039714615.1 Pseudomonadota bacterium
CCGGTTGATGGTGGTTGAACAACGGATTTGTGCATTACAATAATTAACGTTGCCTAAAGCAACCAGACGAGACCACCACAGTTTTTTTGGAAAGTCCATTTGGTATTGAGTGAACTGCGTCATATTTATGATATAGGCAAAGGTGTTAAATTGATTACTAACAGTAAACTGGCGCGGGATCTTAATGAAATTCTTAAGGATATTTAGTAAATCGAGCATGATAGATCGAAACAGGGTGGGTAAAGAACGAAGACCGCAACGACAGTAGGGACTGATCAGTGCAATACTTATTAACAATAGTTGCGGCGACATCGATTAGCCTGGCCATTATACCGCTGATGGTAAGGCTTGCCCCGGCCTTGGGGATGATGGATAAGCCGAGCAAAAGAAAGGTTCACCAGATCCCCATAGCAAGGGTCGGGGGATGGGGAATTGTGCTTGGTGCCTTGGTGCCGGTCACCGTCTTGCTTCCTGATGAAAGGGTCTTTCATGCCTATATCTTAGGCGCTCTGGTCCTCGCAGTCTTTGGTACCTGGGATGATCGTAAGGAATTAGGACACTACGTCAAATTTATTGGCCAGTTTATTGCCATAGTTCCACTCGTGACCTACGGCGATCTGTATGTCACCTCACTACCCTTATTTGGCCTGGACACACTCCCGAAAAGCGTGGCCATCCCGTTCACGGTATTTGCCATGATGGGTGTTATCAATGCCTTGAACCACTCAGATGGGTTGGACGGCTTGGCCGCCGGCGAGTCTTTGCTCAGTCTGAGTGCGATCACCTTTCTAAGCTTTCAATCAGGTGCCTTTTTCGCAACCATCATCGCTGCCGCCACCATCGGAGGGGCCTTGGGTTTTTTGCGTTATAACACGCATCCAGCTGCCGTATTCATGGGCGATGGCGGGAGCCAGTTTTTGGGCTATACCTTGGGTTTTCTGGTGATATTACTAACCCAGGAGGTCGATACAACATTGAGTTCCGCTATGGTCCTACTGCTTTTAGGGCTGCCGATCATCGACATCCTAGTCGTTCTTAAAAAGCGTATCCTACAGGGCAAAAACTGGTTCCGCGCCTCCAGGAACCATGTGCATCATCGCCTGCTGGAGTTGGGCTTCGTACATCAAGAGTCGGTGGTCATCATCTATACCGTACAGACGTTATTCGTATTAGCTGCGGTAGTGCTTCGGTATGAAAATGACTGGATGATCGTGGCGATCTATGGGTTGGTATGCGCGCTACTGTTCGTGCCATTGAACATCGCTGAAAAAACGGGTTGGAAGATTTACAAGGCGACAGATCAGGGGGTCTTTGTTCAGGCACTATCCTATGCCAGACATAAATTCTTGGTGATCGTTCCCCGGCGTTTTCTGGATATCGTTATTCCAGGGTATTTGATTATTGGGAGTATCATAGCGGTCAAGGTACCCCGTGATTTTGGTCTAGCAGCCGCGGCGGTGTTTGTATTTCTTCTTATTGAACCTTTTTTTAACAAAACGACACGCTCGATTGTTCGTCGAGCGCTGATATACTTGGTTGCGGCTTTTATCATCTATTTGCACTTCGACTATCCTCAGCTGGTATATCCCTGGATCAGGCCTGTGAGGTTTGCCTTTTTCTTGATGATAGCCGTAAGTGTTGCGGTTGCGGTTCGTTTTTCCCCACGACGCAGGAAATTCGAGTTTCAGACCACCGCCATGGATTTTCTAATGGTGTTCATGGTTTTTGCGGCCTTGGGATATTCGACTTTTCAGCACCATGAAACATGGATAGGGATATTCGTCATCAAGCTCGTCGTCATATTGTATGCTTGTGAGTTATCGATCATAGAGCGGCGAGAGAGGTGGACACCATTAACCATTTCTTCGCTCGTGGCCGTGGCAACTCTGTCGTTTAGGGGGTTGGTTTTAGGTTGAATCCTAGGAGGCTGTCCGAGAATGAGCCAACCTACTGCGGACAAGTCTGGCTGGCCGGATTTCCCGTTCATTTTCGTTAAATATGGCCAATATTCGCCTCAAATGAACGAAAAATCTGGCTCAGCCAGCCTTGCCCTCGCTACGGTCGCTATTCTCGGACAGCCTCCTAGTGCTCTATCGATGTGATTATTACATCGATAGAGCACTAGTGTTTGATTCCTTATCTGTTTGTATTCGGCAGGCTCTCGGATAGCGGTGTTCATTATGTAGGGCTTGGATGTCAGTAGCGCCGAATACTCCGCTTAGGCTACACTACCTTGCTTGGTCGCGGATTTTGTATGGTTACCGCACAAGCGATAAGGTCTCTAATATCGTGCAGTCCATATCGCTCATGATTTAAGCAGCGGCATGGATTATGCATTTCATGATTGGTTTCAGAGCCCAAACGGACGTATTCTATACACTTGAAAATCCCTCTGTCATGGGTATAGATATGAGGCTTTAAAGATGTAATTGGAGTATATGATGCATGTTGCATGACGTCTGTAAGGAATGCGAACGACACACTTCCCTGACTGGCGCCGAATGATCGTTTGTATTCAAGGCGTGACAACAGGCGCATAGCCCCAGCTATGTCACTGTTGTTACAACGCCGAATACGAGCGATAAGGCAAGTCAGATAGGGAAGTGTGTCGGTAGCATTCCTAAGGTTCTCCAGAGGTTGATTTGTAGCAAAAAAATATTAGAGAATAGTTGAAGGAGAAAAGTATGAAAACTGCAGGGCAAAAAAGTTCTAACACAGTCTGGCATCATGCTACGGTGACCCGCCAGAGGCGGGAACAGCAAAATGGTCATAAATCCGTCATTTTATGGTTCACAGGTCTGTCGGGTGCCGGAAAATCTACCCTGGCCCATGCCTTGGAGGAACGCCTGCATCAGCAGAATAGCAGTACCTTTGTGCTTGATGGCGATAATGTTCGTCATGGACTGTGTAGCGACCTGGGATTCTCGGATGAGGACCGGCAAGAGAATATTCGCCGTATCGGGGAAATGGCCAAATTGTTTATCGAGTCCGGTGTGATTACCTTAACGGCATTCATTTCTCCCTTCAGAGCGGATCGGCAAAAGGTCAGGGCTCTGGTGCCCGATGGAGATTTCATCGAGATCTACTGCAAGGCCTCTTTGGAGGTTTGTGAGGAGCGCGATGTAAAAGGTCTATACCAGCGGGCGCGCGCTGGAGAGATCAAGACATTCACCGGCATTTCTTCTCCCTATGAAGAACCAGATAATGCCGAGCTGGTGGTCAACACCGGTGGGCTTCCCTTGGATGAGTGTGTGGATCAGGTGGTTGATTTTCTCCTGCAGCGGGGTGATCTTCCAAGGTTGCGCGGTCATGATAGGGCTCAAAAAATTGCCTGATTTCTCTAGAATCTAGTCAAACTGTAACTATTTAGCTAAGTGCCACCCCGCAGGGACTCTGCGGGGTGACCAGGGTTCTTTCCCCTAGGAGCCTGTCAACAGGCCCTAATATATCCATGTCTCAATATGATCAAGAAGTCGCGCGTCGGCGTACGTTCGCGATAATATCCCATCCAGACGCGGGTAAGACCACGTTAACGGAAAAACTGCTGCTCTATGGTGGCGCCATAAAGCTGGCCGGCACCGTCAAGGGACGCAAGGCGTCCCGGCATGCGACATCTGATTGGATGGCGCTGGAAAAACAGCGGGGTATTTCGATTACCAGCTCCGTGATGCAGTTTCCCTACAACGATAGCATAGTCAACCTCTTGGATACCCCCGGCCATGAGGACTTCTCTGAGGACACCTACCGCACCTTGACTGCTGTCGATTCGGCATTGATGGTCATCGACAATGCCAAGGGTGTTGAGGAGCGAACCGTCAAGTTGATGGAAGTATGCCGCTTACGCAACACACCGATCATGACCTTCATCAATAAGCTTGATCGTGAGGGCCGAGACCCCATCGATTTGTTGGACGAAATTGAATCCGTATTAGGTATCGACTGTGCACCGGTCACTTGGCCTATCGGCATGGGCACGCGTTTCCGGGGCGTATTTCATCTGCTCACCAATAGGGTCCACCTCCACTTAAGCGAACACGGCAGCAACAAGCTCGAACCAGATCAGATTGAGAACCTGGAGGATCCACGGCTCGATGCTTTATTGGAAGAGCAGGCTGAAGAACTGCGTGGTGAGATTGAACTGGTACGGGGTGCAAGCCATGAATTCGATCTCCAGGCCTATCTCGAAGGCCGATTAACGCCTGTGTTTTTCGGATCGGCTATCAATAATTTTGGGGTAGAAATTCTGCTGGACACTTTCGTAAAAAATGCCCCTGGACCACTCCCGCGTGAAACCCTTTCCCGTGTGGTTGACCCCAAGGAACCAAAATTCAGTGGTTTCGTCTTCAAGATCCAGGCTAATATGGATCCTCAACACCGAGATCGAATTGCATTCCTGCGTATATGTTCGGGAAGCTTCAGCAAGGGAATGAAGCTTAAGCATGTGCGCATCCAGCGCGAGGTGAAAATATCCGATGCCCTGACCTTCATGGCCGCGGATCGAGATCGAATCGATTCGGCCTATCCAGGCGACATCATCGGTCTGCATAACCATGGAACGATCCGTATCGGCGATACCTTTACTCAGGGTGAAGACTTGGCGTTTACGGGTATTCCAAACTTTGCGCCAGAATTGTTCCGCCGAGCGAGGTTACGTGACCCCTTGAAGATGAAGGCCTTGCAAAAGGGGCTGGTCCAGCTCTGCGAGGAAGGCGCCACTCAGTTGTTTAAGCCGCTGACTAACAACGATCTGATCCTCGGTGCCGTGGGAATCCTGCAGTTTGATGTAGTCGCCCACCGCCTAAAGTTCGAATACAACGTCGATTGCGGCTTCGAGGCGGTCAATGTAAATACGGCGCGCTGGGTGAGCTGTGAGGATGAAGAGCGGTTTGAACAGTTCAAGAACAAAGTTATGGCTAATCTTGCCCTGGACCATGGACAAGAGCTGGTCTACATCGCCCCGACGCGCATCAATCTGCAACTGGCCATGGAAAAATGGCCGGAAGTCCGTTTCCACGCAACGCGTGAGCATGGCATCTATTGATGACGGTTATCGTTTGTAAGATTGGCTTTGAACCCATTTGAGCAGCAAGGGCGCGGCGGGACTGGGCATGATATTGAGTTTTTTCCAGACGAAATAACCCAATATGCCACTGCGAAAGCTGATGGAAACCGCCGTGGATAAGGCCGCTCCGAGCATCCCATAACTGGGAATAAGCAGCGCATTGAGCACGATGTTTAACAGACTGGCTGCAATGACAACCCTTGAGGCGAGACCGTGATAGCTCGTCATCGCTAGCAGAAAGCCTACCGATCCTCCTACTAATATCATCGACTGCCCAGCGATGAGAATCAGCATGATCCCATAGGCCTCGATAAAGGCTGGGCCGTAGAATCCTAAGGCGGTCTTGCCGAAAACAACCAGCAAAAGGATTACGGGTACCGACAAAAGTAAAAACAGAGAGGAAGATAGCGTTAGCAGTTTTTGCAGTTTTATATGATCTTTTTTTGCGTAGGACCTGGAAAACTCAACTGAAACGACTCGGTTGCCCGAGTTTATGAAAAATACCACCAGACTTGCCAATAGACTTGCGGCGGCGTATTTGCCACTTTCCTCTGGTGATCGTAGAAAACCGAGCATGATGATATCGGTTTTTGTGAGACCCAGCTGCGCGACGTTCAACAATGAAAAGGGTAGGGCGCTCGTTATCCATTCCTTGTTCAGGTAGCGACGGGGGTTTCTCCTCCGTTTTTCAGCCAACCGATGGTGCACCACAGTGGTCGAGAGCAGTAGCGCAAGGAATGCTGCAAACACTGCTACGGACATGGCCACGGTGCTGTTCTTGGGGAGATCGGTCATCACAGCAAGCGTGAATACGCCGACGATGACAAGGCTAGGGAAAAGTACCTTTTCCGGTAGCAGGCCTACGGCTGGATATCCGAGTCCAACTAGAGTGGCCTGTTTGACGCCCGCCTGACTGAGTAGAGGCAACAGGGCGCATCCCAAAAAAGCTGTGAAAACGAATGTGGGATCTTGTTGATCAATAAACGTCGCGGTCAATCCGGCCATCACGAGACCGACTGCAAGGCTCACAGCCAACACCCATTGACTACTGCGCCAGGTGATGCCAGTGATCAGATCAAGCTTCCCCTGGACCTCATAGGCGGGGAGAAAGCGCAATAGAGCAGTGTCAAATCCTAGTCTGGAAAATACTGTGAGTAGGGTGATAAGGCTGTAGATCGAAATGAATCGACCGAACTGCTCGACCCCAAGTAGCCTGGCCAGTATCAGCTCCATGGAGAGAGTGAGTCCCGCGCCGGCGACAAATAATATGATAGTAGAAAAACCAGATCTTAGTGGTGCTTGAAAAGGGCGCAGGGTCTCGACGATGGTCGTTGCAAGTTTCACTGTATATTCACCTATTACCCGTGTCCTTTTTCTCAACGGGTACAAGCGAACAGGGTACGCCCATAATTTCTGGACTGTCCGGGCAGGGTAAAATCATGGTCCTTACCCAGGCGGTGTATATTTGTGAAGGACGAGTGTTTTTTGATCCAATTTTCAATGTAGTGCGGATCCCACTCGGGCAGGGAATGTTTAAACCACAACTCATGATTTTGTCCGGAGTCTATGAATAACACCTTACCCGTAGCGCGATCAATATGATTCATCAAGGTTTCGGCCGATAATGGTGCGTTGCCCAGTACGAAATGATGAAGTACGCTGAAGCAAGAGGTTACCTCAAATACTCGGCTATTCTGTTCGAGGTAGGTTGCCAGGTTCTCCACCATGACCTTATCAGGATCGATACCATAGAGCTCGGGCCCCAGAGATACTGCAGCAATATCTCTGTCAACGCCCCATGCGTCAAATCCAAGTTTAGACATTTCACTCACAAACCATCCATAACTTGATCCAAGATCCAGGTAGGTATTGGCCTGCGGCGGCAACAGACTTCCTTTTCGCAAAAAATTTACCATCATCTCGTGCCGGTCAGTGCAGCGACGTACTTGTCTCCATTTTTTACCTATCTCCGGGGATTCTACAGGCTGGTATAAAAGGCGTAATCCCTTGGTCCAGAACACATCTAAAAGACGCTGCTGCAAGGGAGTGAGTACGGCGCGTTCCTTTAAAATGTGAACACGGCATTTTTTTGCACCCTTGACATAGCGGATTGCAAGCCGGTGGTGGCCGTCTACGATCTCGTAATATCCATCTGAATATGCAATCCGTCGAACTAAAATCGGCATGAAGCGATTACTGATCCCTCTGGTCGATGCAAGAGGCAAATCATTGCCTCCCTTTGAGCTCGCGACAAACCGACGCGCCTGTCTTACGATATCGCCTGGCTTTCTACAACCAAAATAATCCCCTGTGAGATCGAGGGCCTCCACCGCATTTATATAATAAGAGGTTTTTAAGAAAACCTCAGGCTTGAATAGATCTTCTTTCTCGATCTGGTAGCGATGCAATAGATCCACATGTGGGATGTTGCACAGGGGTGTGGAAGGTCGCAGGAGCTTGTCTGTGATACGTGAGTATTTTGCCGCCGGTGTGCCTTGTTCGCCCCCCCAAAGCAGTTTATCCATAGGGATGTTTCTGGCGTCAAGCCAACGTGTCAGCCCAGCAAGTTCAGCGGCAACAGTGCGAACCTTAACGAGTGCCTCAGGTGAGAGGGTGCTTTTAAGGTGATATTTGATGGATTCTTTCATAGGTAATGCAACCCATTATGGTCTCTTGAAGATGTTAATCTATTGTAATGCGGCGAAGGCTCATGGTGGATTCCAGGGTCGTGGTGCGGTAAAGGAAAGGCCTACTTTCCCGCCCCATGAAATGAGCCTAACAGATGCAGGTAAACATGAAAGGTTTGATAGATGATGGCCAATGTTACGATACGGTGCGCGAATTGCGTTGGCCGGAAGGCAGACAGTGTCCGTTTTGTGGTTCCAAGCGCGTCATCAGAAGAGGTTTCGATGACAAGGAGCCTGCCAGACAGCGTTATGCGTGTAAAGAGTGTAAGAAACGCTTCGATGATCTGACGGACACGATCTTCGCCGGGCACCATCAACCCCTCAAGGTCTGGATATTGTGCCTGTATTTTATGGGATTGAATCTGTCCAATAAACAGATCGCCAGGGAACCGAATCTGGATCGCAGCGAAGTTCAGCGGATGACCACTCTATCTTGGTTTTTTTGAGTTCGTCCATAATGTCGGCAAACGAGGAAAAGCCCTGCTTCACACTCTGATTGAGTTGCTGGTCAAATAAGACCTTGAAACACAATATGAGCCATGTTCTATTAGAATCTTCACTTACCGGGTATTTCGCATGAGTCGATATTGGAGTTCTGTAGTGCGGGGTCTTACTCCCTATGTGCCCGGAGAACAGCCTAAGCGTTCTCAGTTCATCAAACTGAACACTAATGAGAATCCCTATGGGCCTTCCCCCAAGGTACTGGAGGCCCTGAAGGCGCAAGCAGGGGAGACTCTGCGTCTGTACCCCGATCCCAATGCAGATCAACTCAAGACGGCGATAGCCAGTTATTATGAGGTGAATCCGTCGAGTGTGTTTGTCGGCAACGGTTCCGACGAAGTGCTGGCGCACTGCTTCCAGGCCCTGCTCAAGCATGCATTGCCTTTATTATTCCCAGACATTACTTACAGTTTCTATCCTGTCTATTGCGCCCTGTATGGTGTGGACCATGAGGCGGTATCGTTGACGGATAGCCTTGAAATACGGTTGGAGGATTATGATCGGCCTAACGGTGGCATCATCTTCCCCAATCCCAATGCCCCTACCGGTCGTTTGTTGCCGTTATCGGTCATTGAGGCATTGTTGCAGCGTAATACCGAGTCAGTTGTGGTCGTGGATGAGGCCTATATTGATTTTGGGGGTGAATCCGCCGTGGGATTGGCGGATCGATATCCTAACTTGCTGGTTATTCAGACCTTTTCCAAGTCCCGCTCCTTGGCTGGTTTAAGGGTGGGTTTTGCGGTTGGGCATCCGTTGTTGGTCGAGGGGTTGGAGCGGGTAAAGAACAGCTTTAATTCCTATCCGCTGGGTCGATTTGCCATTGCGGGTGCGGTGGCTGCTATCAAAGACCATACCTACTTTGAGCGTACCCGGCAGGCAATTATCAATACAAGGGCAGTGCTGGCGGGGCATCTGGAAGGCTTTGGTTTTGAGGTTCTCCCCTCAGCAGCGAATTTTGTGTTTGTCCGCCATTCCCAGCTGCAGGCCGATATGCTCAGTAAACGATTAAGGGATCGCTCGATTATCGTGCGCCATTTCGATCTACCGCGAATAGAGCAGTTTCTGCGTATTACCGTGGGTACGGATGCCGAGTGTGAAGCCCTGGTCGAGGCATTGGGGGAGATTATTGGTAGGACAGGCTCCTAGGAGGCTGTCCGAGAATGAGCCAACCTACTGCGGACAAGTCTGGCTGGCCGGATTTCCCGTTCATTTTCGTTAAATATGGCCAATATTCGCCTCA
>JBDLIZ010000168.1:0-9487 GCA_039714615.1 Pseudomonadota bacterium
TGCTTCTTTTGACTGGGGTGTTGCTGACAGCTTTACCATTGAATACTGGATGCGAAGATACGGCAGTTCGACGGGGAATGAGGTCATTGTTGGCAGGGATGACAGTTCGACTTCTTTGCACTGGTGGTCAGGGATTAACAACGCTGGGAAGATTAGTTTTTATTTATATGATCGAAGTGGAAACTACACAAGTATTGCCGGGACAACGCATGTGAAGGATGGGGCATGGCATCACGTTGTTGTGGTAAGGGATGCATGGGAGGAAAGCATCCGGCTTTATGTTGATGGAGTGCAGGAGGCCTGGGCGTCTGCGATTTATTCAGAGGGGTTTGATTCCTCCACGGCCGCATTAAACATAGGGTGGCTGAATCTTGGTGATGGCTATCACTTCAAAGGTTCGCTGGACGAGGTGGCCATTTACAATGGAGTATTATCACCGGCTGATATTCTGGATCATTATAACAACGGAGATGATAATCTTGACGGAGACGGCTACACAGTGGGGCAGGGTGATTGCGATGATGCAGATGCAGCGGTAAATCCTGGAGCAACGGAGATACCGTATAACGGCAAAGACGATGACTGCAATGCATTGACATTGGATGATGATCTTGACGGAGACGGCTACACAGTGGGGCAGGGTGATTGTGATGATGCAGATGCAGCGGTAAATCCCGGAGCAACGGAGATACCGTATAACGGCAAAGACGATGACTGTAACCCTGCCACATTGGATGACGATCTGGATGGAGACACCTATCCAATAGCCACGGACTGCAATGACACGGATGCAGCGGTAAATCCCGGAGCAACGGAGATACCGTATAACGGCAAAGACGATGACTGCGATGCATTGACATTAGATGACGATCTTGACGGAGACACCTATCCAATAGCCACGGACTGCGATGACACGGATACAGCGGTAAATCCCGGAGCAACGGAGATACCGTATAACGGCAAAGACGATGACTGTAACCCTGCCACATTGGATGACGATCTGGATGGAGACACCTATCCAATAGCCACGGACTGCAATGACACGGATGCAGCGGTAAATCCCGGAGCAACGGAGATACCGTATAACGGCAAAGACGATGACTGCGATGCATTGACATTAGATGACGATCTTGACGGAGACACCTATCCAATAGCCACGGACTGCGATGACACGGATACAGCGGTAAATCCCGGAGCAACGGAGATACCGTATAACGGTAAAGACGATGACTGTAATCCGGGAACCCCTGATGATGATCTTGACGGGGACGGCTACACATTGGCACAGGGCGATTGCGATGATGGTAACGTAGCCATAAATCCAGACACATACTGGTATCAGGATTTTGACAGAGATGGATATGGAAATTCAGCGCTATCTCTTCAGCAATGTTTGCAACCAACAGGACCACCCGATTATGTATTAAACGACTTTGACTATGATGACTCTGATGATAGTATAGGCGCACCTGTGAGGATAGCAGGGATTACGCCTGTATATTATGGAAACATATATACTGCCTATATCGCGGCATCAGAAGGCGATACGATAGAGGTGCTGTCTGTAACATTTATAGAGGATATCGATATTAATCGTGCTGTATCTGTTTCGATAGTCGGCGGGCATAGTAATGATTTTTCATCTGTTACTGGTAATACAATTTTAACTGGCAATATGAATATCATCGATGGAACATGTACGATTGAAAATGTTATTATTCAGCAATAGAGAACAGCGTGTGGGGGACGCACCCTTTAGGTCGATGAAACATAGCTTAATGTGATTTTAATCATATTTTCAATAAGTTATAAAGGGTAAAGTTAATCTGTTCACGGTCTGTTCACAGTTTTAGTTTTACTAGTAAATATTCTGATGAAAAACCCTTAACAATTAGTATTATATTTTTATTTACAGAGGTGGCCATTTACGATGGAGTATTATCGACGGTTGAGATTCAGGATCATTATAACAGCGGACTTATTAGGCAGGGGGATTTCTAACCTGATATTAAGGAAGTCGGGAATTTGATATGGCTACCATTTCTAGAAGACTCTTCTCTGGTGCAGCCTTAAGAGTAAGCAGGCAAGTCATTACAATACTAGTCGCGCTTTTCGTTATGCCCTTTGTCGTACACTCTCTGGGTGATCGGATGTACGGTCTTTGGGCACTGCTGGCGACGTTCCTTGGGTACTATGGACTTTTGGACCTCGGATTCGACTCAGCAGTTCAGCGCCATGTCGCCGGGGCTATTGGCAGAGATGACATGCTGGAATCAAATCGCATTATTAGCACAGCATTCGTTTTGCTCTGTGTTTTGGGCTTGCTGGTATTGGTCATTACGGCTAGTGGAGCGACTATGGCACCAATGTTTTTCCAGGATCCTCAGGAAGTGGTCCTTTTTCAGCAGGTTCTAGTTCTTCTTGGCATTAATGTGGCTGTTGGGTTTCCGCTGAAAGTCTTCGGTGCAGTGCTGGCCTCACAGCTGCGCTTTGACATAATTACAACCGTCGGAACAATAACTTTCTTATTGCGAACAGCATTGGTTGTGTTGGTGCTGAAATTAGGATACAATCTTTTAGCTATGGTATGTGTTACAGTATTGGCTGGAATACTGGATAAAATTCTCACTGTTTATTTCGCCAGGAAGAACCTGAGGAGCTTAAAGCTGAATCTGAAATTAACCAGTCTCGATACTGCCAGGACCCTCTTTTCTTACAGTTTTTTTACATTCATTTTTAGAGTGGCGAATACGTTTCGGTTTAAGATTGACGGCATAGTAATCGCCTCATTCATAACACTCGCGGCAGTCACCCATTACAGGGTAGCCGGTATAATTATTACTCATTACCTTTCATTTATTGCAGCATGTATGGGCGTACTGATGCCGGCATTTAGTCAAATGTATGAAGCAGACGATCGCGATAGAATGAAGAAGCTATTTTATTTTTCGACTAAAATATCCGTCTATTTGTCCAGTTTTATTACGTTTGGATTGATTTTATGGGGTAAGCCTTTTATTCACCGTTGGATGGGAGAGCAATATCTGGACGCTTATCCTTGCCTGGTGGCCCTTGCGATTGGGTGTATGTTCGTCAAATGGCAGGCGCCGAGTGTGAATCTTCTATTAGGTACTTCCAAACACAAGTTTTTAGCGATTTCCAACGCTATTGAGGGTATAGCCATTCTGGCGCTCAGCATTATTCTCATCCGCTATTTTGGTATATTCGGAGTGGCGTTGGGGACCTTGGTGCCGATGACGCTTATGAAACTGATTTTTCAGCCGATCTATGTTTGCAGGTTGTGCGATCTCGACTATTGGGACTATATAAGAAGATTAGGCCGGTCGCTCCTGGGAGTAGGCATGGGCATTACTCTGCCTTTGTTAATTTCTGTACGATTTGCGGCTCCCAACTACGGGATTCTGTTTGTGTTAGGGACTGCATCGCTCTGCTTTTATGGCGCTGTCGCCTGGTTCTGGGAATTCAACCCTTCAGAAAAGAAAATGCTTCTTCAGGCAATTATGCCGCGAGTAGCCACTAAATGATGTGATGCATCAGGCATGTACATTCTGCCATCAACTGGAGGTGTATTTATGATTGACCGAGGAGATTTGATTAGAATAGATTCCCCATACGTATCAATTGGATTATATCAATACCTCATTTTGTTAGTCGTAATCGTTTTTTGGGCGGGTCCCGTGTCAGGAAGCATCAAGTTTGAAGAAGTTACGGAACAGGCAGGGATTTCCCGTCTTTCCCCAACTGCAGGCGCCTCCTGGGGGGACTTTAACGGCGATGGATGGCCTGATTTATGGGTGGGAAACCACCACCTGAGCGTACCAAGCTTGTATGTCAACCGAGGTGATGGTACATTCCTGGATGTTGCAAGCAGCGTATTTCCAGGTCTGCCAAGAGCTGATTTTCACGGCGCGGCGTGGGCTGACTTTGACAACGATGGTGATCAGGACCTACTTGTGGTGACAGGGGGCGGAGCAGGCAGAGGGTACAGTCAGAATTTTCTATTCGTCAATCAAAACGGTCTTCTGGTTGATCATGCTAAGCAACTCGGGCTTGACTATCCTCTTGGAAGGGGACGAACGCCCTTGTGGTTAGACGCTGACGGGGATGGACAACTTGATGTGGTGATTATAAACCGGCCTCGTCCGGATGGTCAAGCGCCCTCAGCACTGTTTCGACAAATTCCCAACGGCTTCGAAAATTACAGCCACGAGTTCGAGTTTCTACATGGGAAGCGGTCTTTAGTAGAAAAGATTATGGATTTAGCAAGCAATGCCATTCACTTTAGGTTACGACGCGGGCCGGGCTCTATTATTGTCAAAGAGGGATTTGTCCAACTCGCTGATCTGTCGGGGAATGGCAGCGTAGATCTGATTGCGTATTCAAAGCCTATGAGGGTTTTCTCGATCGATGAGATTCCGTTCAAGGAAATTACGAACACAATCGGCTTTCCAAGCATTGGTGAAATTACTGATGTCGCGATTGAAGACTTCACCGGTGACTTAAACCCCGACATGTACCTGGCGCGATCACACTCCGTATCGGATGTAATCCGGACTGGTGCCTTTTCATTAAGGGGTTCCATTCTGGCAAGCGGCAAAGAGCGAACCTCGAAGGGCTTACAGTTCCGGAGCAAAGGAAAGGTGAACTTTGAATTTTATACTCCATGGAAGGATCCCTCAGATCCGTTGAAGAATCTCAAGCCTGTGATTTTTCTGGGGGCTGTTGGAGAGCAAGTCGGGAAATCATCGGTTACCCTTTCGCCTGCTGACAAGATCGTTTGGGGACCTGTGCCAGAGGAAAAGACTGAAAAGCGGGAGATATCTATCGACTACGATGTCACATCAGGTTTATGGACTATGCTTAGCTCAGTTAGATACCTGAACTTCAAACTGAAGTCCACTGAGCCGATAGAGCAAATGAAGCCTATAGGGTTTACGCCCGCTAAAGGCGTAATGGCTGACAAGTTACTGATTCAGCAAGAAGGAAATTTCACCAGCAGAACATTGTCTCCGGCGGCCGTTTCCCTCACGGCGTGCCGCTCTATTGCGGCGGCCGATTTTGATAATGACATGGATATCGACCTCTACCTTGTGTGTACAGGTCCTGCAGGAAATTTGCCCAACCTGCTTTACGAGAACGATGGGACTGGGAATTTTTCTGTGGTGCGCGATGCCGGTGGCGCCTCCGGAAGTGAATCAGGACGCGGCGAAAGTGTAGTGACCGCCGACTTCGATCGTGACGGTTTCCTTGATTTATTCGTTACCAATGGTTTCGGCCCCCCTCCTTTTCCCGCTGAAGGACCGCATCAGCTGTTCAGAAACAAGGGGAACTTGAATCATTGGCTGGAGCTTGATCTTGAGGGAAACAGATCAAATCGTGACGGCGTAGGCACCCACATCCTGCTGGAGGCAGGAGGGATCAGACAGGTGAGGACGCAAGGTGGCGGAATGCACTATATGTCGCAGCATCATCAGCGTGTTCATTTTGGTTTGGGAAAGCACACGACAGTAAATGAGATCATAATTAGGTGGCCGAGTGGAGAAGTCCAGCGACTGGAAAATGTCATGGCAGATCAGATCTTGCTAGTTCGAGAACCAAAGTAGACTTCTCGATCCTTTGATACTTCATCGAAGATTGAGAAAGGAGATAATAGAGATATAAAAAATGCTTCACAGGGAGGAGGTGTTTTACTGGTGAAAATCGAATTGCTTAATATAATATTTGCAAAGGCAACCTTCATCAAAAACAGGCAAATCCTTCCGGGATTGCTCGGCTTTCTTTGCGTTGTCTTACTGATGGTTAGTTCGTCAATCGCCTTTGCGGATATTAAGTTCGAAGAAGTGACCAGAGGTGCGGGGATTGCCCACTCAGGCGCGACCTGGGGAGCATCATGGGGCGATTTCAACGGCGATGGTTGGCCTGACCTGTGGGTCGGGAATCACAATTACAAGCCAAGTTTGTATTTGAACCAGCGGGACGGCTCATTTATTGATATTATCGACATTGTGTGGGGAGCAAATCCGCAGGCGGACACCCATGGCGCTGCATGGGCAGACTTTGACAATGATGGTGATCAGGATCTGATCGAGCTTGTGGGCGCCGAACTGAATGAAGACGGAACCATGTGCATTGGTTGCGGCGAAAACCATCTCTTCGTGAATGACAGTAGAATACTCCGAGAGGCTGCAAACCAGCTGGGGGTATCCCAACCTGTAGGTCTTGGTCGAACGCCTTTGTGGTTCGATGCAGACCGGGATGGGCGACTCGACGTGCTGGCAATAAACACACGTCTTTCCGGTAAAGCATCCTCAATTGTATACCGTCAGACGCCGATGGGTTTTAGACCATTCAACCAGCAGTTTGGTTTTAGGGATTCATGGCGGAGCAGGTGGGAGAAGATATCGGATCTGCTGAATAACTTGCTTCGATTTAGGCTCCAGTGGCCCAGGGATATGGCTGCGGTGCCACACTATGAATTTGCCATGCTTGCCGATCTCTCCGATGACGGGCTACCTGACTTGGTGGTCTTCTCGAGGCCTGTGAGAGTTTACTCAATAGATAAGCTTTCATTCACGGATATCACGGACAGTCTTGCATTTCCCAGTGTATCTGGCATCTCAGATGCTGCCATTGGAGATTACGATGGTGACTCACGCCTAGACATATATTTGACTGTGGGCCCAATCGAGAAATCAGACTTGGTTCAGAGCAGTCTGCATGAACTCAGGGGGGCTATCATGGGCCGTAAGCGGAGCTACAGGAGCGAGGACTTCAAGGCAGTGCATTTTCAGACCCGGGGAGAGGTAAGCTTCAGTATCTATCCCACCTGGTTGAAGTTGTCCAAGATATTGATCGGATCTACAGGAAAGAATCCATCCGAAAGGTCATTTTCGCTCTCACCCAAGGCTCCGGACGTAAGAGGAACCGTATCCGGAAACGCAGTGGAAAGCGGAGAGGTCTCAATCCACTACGATCCTGCATCGGAGACGTGGACGATCCGGAACCTTACGGAAAGCTACTTTGTCGATTTTATTGCAAAATCGAGCCACCCCATTGATAATATTCGGACATCGGGGTTTGTGCCATTCCGAGAGGAGGGTGCCGATGTGTTGTTAATGCGGCGTGGCGATCAATTCGTAGAGGGAACCTTGTCGAATGAGGTTGCGTCCCCAACAGCTTGCCACTCCGTGGTCTCTGGGGACTTCGATAACGATATGGATGAGGATCTTTACTTGGTGTGTACTCGACAGGCTCAGAATTTGCCGAATCGTCTTTACGAAAACCTCGGCGACGGCAACTTCACAGTGGTCCCTGGTGGAGGAGGTGCTGCGGGCAGCAAGCTGGGACGGGGTGACGTAGCAGTGACGGCAGACTATGATCACGACGGCTTCTTGGATTTGTTTGTTTCGAACGGGAAAGATCCTGACTCGCCGTTCGTGAAGGATGGTCCACACCAACTGTTTCGGAATTTGGGAAACAGTAACCACTGGCTCGAGCTTGATCTGAAGGGCGTTATGTCAAATCGTGATGGGATCGGTGCAAAAGTTATCATTGAGGCAGGCGGTATAGTACAAATCCGCGAGCAGAGAGGCGGTATGCATCGTCTCGCCCAGAATCACCAGCGCCTACACTTTGGACTAGGGCAGCACGCAAAGGTTGACAGGCTTGAAATCCACTGGCCTAGTGGATATATACAAAGCATTGAAAACATCAGGACAAATCAGATTCTCCAGATCGAGGAGGAAGTCGAAATATCCGGCGATAGAACGCTGAAGCCAGAAAATTGAACTTTCACCTTTCCTTATGGATGCTCAATTGCACACTTATCTAGGAATTTTTTGAGATCACGATTAAGCGACAGAAACTCTTTTACCCGGGAGGGCAGATATGCCTCGCAAACCTAACCTTTTCGTCATTGGTGCTATGAAGTCGGGCACGTCATCTCTGTGTCAATATCTTGCCGAGCATCCGGCAATCTTCATGTCGCCAGTGAAGGAACCCATGCACTTTTCACGAGAAGAGAACTGGTCACAGGGAAATGAACATTATCTTAAGTTATTTGTCAAAGCAAAAGATGAACTCTATATAGCGGAGGGAAGTACCGAATACACTAAGCGACCGTTTCGTGAGGGTGTTGCACAGCGATTACACGAATTCAACTCCTCATCACGACTCGTATATATCATGCGTGACCCATTCGATCGACTAGTGAGCCAGTTCCGCCATCAGGTAAGAATGGGGCGAGAGTCAGGAAGTCTTTGCGAAGCTCTCCAGCGGCCATCTGACTACCTCACAAACAGCTATTATGCATATCAATTAAAACCCTATCTGAAGTTATTCGGGAGCAACGCCGTATACACAGACACTTTTGAATCTCTTGCAGTATCACCGAACCGTTTTATAAAGCGGCTCTACAGGTGGCTGAAAATAGATGACACGTTTGTGCCTGCGAGTATGGCCCAACGGTTTCACGTCAGTCCCTCAGTGGTCCAGGTTTTTGATGAACACTCACTTAGAGTAAGGATATCAAAATACCTCAAACAATTCTCAATTGTCGACCGGTTTACACCTCCAATATTTAGAAAATGGTACAAAGCGCTAGCGCCAAAGAATGTGGTCTTGAATGTGAAGTCAGCCGAATTTAGGCTGGAAGTTGATAAGGCAAGGCAGATTCTTCAGCCTATTCTCTATGAATGGGTCGAGGAATTAAGGGAAATCACTGGGAATTCATATGAAATGTGGCCGGCTGTGAACACTTCTCTGGAATCAATCGATTTAGCAAATGCTGAACCGACATTTTGGTTGCCAGAAGAAATCAGGACACTTTAGATATGTCTGACAGAAGATATTTAATTATACTCCTTAAAATATTTTTTATCTTTTCATCTCTTCAATTCTTGGAAGATGCTTTTTTCAAATGGGATGGATATTCGTATTATATGAGGTTTATAGATTTCCTGCCGGACTTATCATTAATGAAAGAAAAATCTATCAATAGAAATACTATTGATTTATCACCAGTCATATTATTAAATATAAAGGAGATTGAAAATGAATATATTTCCCTTTGAATCAATCATAAAAGTAAAAGACCGCCACTTGCAAAATAATCATAGATGTGGATTGTTATGGTTTACCGGACTTTCTGGAAGCGGTAAATCAACACTAGCTCATGCAGTTGAAGCACGTTTATATAAAATGGATGTTCGAAGCTATGTGTTGGATGGGGATAATATCCGCACTGGTTTAATAAAGATTTAGGCTTGAAGCCGGAAGATAGAAGAGAGAATAATCGCCGTATCGCTGAAGTTGCAAAAATATTAGTGGATGCAGGGATTCTTGTTTTTGCATCTTTTATTGCTCCTTATAAAGAGAGTCGACTGTTTGTTAGGAAATTAATGAAGAATTGGCCTTATGATGAATGCTATGTGAAATGTCCTGTTGAGATATGTGAACAGCGCGATCC
>JBDLIZ010000169.1:0-9485 GCA_039714615.1 Pseudomonadota bacterium
CTTAGGCGGCTCTTCCAGTAACAAGAAATGGTCACTTGGTGACTACGTGTTAAGAGGGTAACAACGCCTGTTACGTGGACTAGAGGGGGGTACTCCTTTTTCCCATTGCCTACTACTTAATTTGTCAGAGTCCTTAACATGACCTTAACGATAATTTCCTGACGCAATTCTGTGGCGCACTCATGGTGCACTTGCTGGCAAATAACGGCTAACAAGGACAATCCATAGCAACAAACGAGGCTGGCTATGTCGCTGAATACACAGTGGCAGTTTGTTGTTGATTGCTGTGATTTATTGGCTGGAAGCCACTTTCCCCGGACCAGTTGTTACATTCGATGTTATCGAAGGTGCTGTAGGCAGTGCTGGCAGGTATCTTGTCAGGCCATCCGCAATCCCCATCCCTCCAGCCCTTTGGCTCTTTGGATCTGACATGCTGTGTTTAATCGGTATCGCCAGGAATAAAACAGTCTAATATCAGGAAATACTAAAGGCCGGGAATGACCCTCAAAACAGAAGTTCAGGGATTTTGCTTGTAGGTCAGGAACGTACTGTTTTCAGACCTTTAACAACGGGGGAGAGATGTTACATATCGGTCCTGATGACGTATTCACGCAGCATCCCTATCTGGATGCCGGGTTATTATTTAGGCTGATGTCCGCAACTGGCAGTATAGTCAGCCATATCGCTGCATTTGGTGCCCAAATTGCTTAGATTTCTTATTGAATAACAGAAGGAGCACAAAAATTGAAGGAGCAAGTGAAAAAATTAATACCTAGCTCAATATTTCCATTTGCACAAAAGGTTTATTTGAAGTGGAAATTATATAACGAATCAAGGATGTCGGATTTTTCTAAGAAACAGTTAGACTCTTTAACCGCTCTTAAATGCAGAGTTTCATATAACAAGTACGGAGGATACTGCGTTCCGGAATCGTCACGTCATAGACCTGCCGCGCAGAAAATTCTGGCAAATAGTATTTATGAACCAAGAACTATTGAGTTTATGAGGGCAAATTGTGGCGATGGAGATATTGTGCATGCAGGTACATATTTCGGCGATTTTCTGCCAGCGTTGTCGGCCGCTTGCAAGTCTGGATCGAAAGTATGGGCATTTGAACCAAATCCAGAGAATTACTGCTGCGCAAAAATAACCCTGGAAATAAACGGATTAGACAATGTTATGTTAACGAATGCTGGGGTAGGAGCCGAACGTGCTTTATTAAGAGTCATGACAAAAGATAGTCAAGGTAGAGCCCTTGGTGGATCCAGCCGGATAATAGCGGATACTGAGCCTAATGACCTTGGATCAGAAGCAATCCAAATAGTGACTGTTGATGAAACAGTAGGTAACAACAGGAACGTGTCGATTATTCAGTTCGATGTAGAGGGGCACGAGAAAGAAGCATTGACTGGCGCGCTAGACACTATCCGTCGATGTCACCCTATTCTTATTCTCGAAGACTTGCCGGAAAGCAGCCTTATAGAAAGTGATTGGTTTTATCAGAACATTCTAAATCTCGGTTATCACAAATCCATAGATATACATGGTAATAAAGTATTCACTTATCTATATGTTAAGTAGTTTAAGAAAGGCATGAAGGTCCGTAACTGCATCTTAGACATTCCAGATAACGTATAAGCATTTATCTGTTGTGCACAGCATGACAGATAAATGTCTGTTGGACTGGCCCCAGGGCGCAATCAGTTACGTAAAATGATCATGATCACTGCCTTCGATTAGAACGCAACATAACTGCCATCAGAGTCAGCATTTTGCTGTTAGCCACCGAGGCTTTGCTTCGTGCAATAGTAAATTTCGCCACTTGCATGGGTTATCCCCATCTCGACTGCCTGGTTATTCTGAACTAAATCGTTAGCTTTATTAAGCTCAACATGGAATCCTGCTTCACGAAGTCTATCCACGTAATCTAATCCATATTTTCTAACATGGTCTTCTTGACCAAAAACCTTCAAACGCTCTTCAGGATCAACTATTGATGGATCTTCCAATGTCTTTTCAACAGTTATTGGTACAAGCAATATAGCCCAGCCCGTATTCTTAAGTACTCTATAGAATTCACTCATGGCCTTCCTGTCGTCCTGAACATGTTCTAATACGTGACTGCAATAAATGACATCAAATGATTGATCAGGACAGTCAATATTGGTGATATCCATTTTCACCATGGCACGCGGGTTATATAAGTCAGCGGTTAAGTATCGATCGCCAAGTCGTCTCTTGAATTTTGATTCGAAGATTAATTCGGGCGCAACATGCAGCATTTTTTTTGGTTTACCATCAAAAAAATCGGTCTTTTTGGTTAGATAGAGCCACAATAGACGGTGTCTTTCTAGAGAACCACAGCGAGGACATTGAGCGTCTTCGCGGGCAGGTCGTCCATATGGACGGAATCTACGCGATGATTTGCCACATATGGGGCAATATCTTCCTGTGCCATAGTAGGGGATGGCTTTTACAACATCTCTCAATTGTTTGATGGGGGTTTTCACCAAATTTGGTAATTTTGAGGCAACAGTTGTCATATTTTGATTACAAAATAATAAAAATTAATTGGGGATTTCTGTTCACAGTAGACCATACACTAAAAAACCAGATTGGTAACTAACGAGTATTGTTATTAGTGTTCCTGACCTTCACGTAAAGTCGGAAAGCGGCAAATGGTGGCCGAAAGTGTGAGTACAGCTTGCTGAGCGTGAATGGCAAGTTATGCTGCTTTTAAGACCTTCACTGGAGATCAGGAATGTCGCATTCTGGCCCAGACCGTGTGAAAACAAAAAGTGATTTTTAAATGTGGGGTAATGACTCGATTATCAAATTAACATAGCCAAGCTGTCCCACATTTGGCCGATGTTGATAGAGCTCTTTGTCCTCAGGTGGTAAATATTTTTACGATTTTGAAAACGTTAAGTTTTTACACAGCCTGGACCGGAAGCAGACCAAGGGACTGATTCAAGAGTAAGAATCCACTATAGAATCGGAACTGACCCGTACAGTGCCAGCGTCTTTGATGTTGCCGCGCTGAATTGTGCTATTACTATAGACAGACCGAAAAAATATCATGGGTTCTAAGCGGGGAATACCATGCCAAAGCAGCGAATCACTCTACAGGAATCCATTCTGGACAAGGCCCTTGAGCAGGCAGAGGGATCGTCATGGGAACGGCTTCACCTGCATGCTGTAGCCGAAGCATTGAATATCACCCTGGATGAAATAAGGCAATACTTTCCCCAGAAGGATGACCTGGTGGAGGCCTGGTTCGACCGGGCAGACCGGGCGCTGCTCAGTGCGGCCCACCCCGAAGGCTTTCTCGACCTTCCCCAGTATGAGCGGCTGCATCAGGTCATCGTAAGCTGGCTGGATGCCCTGGCACCCCACCGCCGTCTGACAAGAGAGATGCTGGCCTACAAATTTGAGTTCGGCCATATTCATTTGCAGGCGCTTGGTATCATGCGCATCAGTCGCACCGTACAGTGGTTCATTGAAGCCGCTTGTCATGATAGTACGGGGTTGCAGCGGATTATTGATGAATGTGCGCTTACCACGATTTATCTGACTACCTTTGCACGCTGGCTGTTTGATGACTCCGCGAACAGCCGGAAGAGCAAGGATGTTCTCAACGCGGCATTACGTCAATGGTTCAAGATAAGTTGCAATAGAAGCACGCTCTCTATCGAACCGGTAGATTCTGAAGAGGCACAGCCCAGCCACTGAATGTATTGATGGCTAAAGGTCTCCTTTTGGTCCAGGCTGTGCAAAAACTCAACGTTTTCAAAAAAATCGTAAAAATATTTACCACTTGAGCGCAAAGAGTTCTATCAACATCGGCCAAATGTGGGACAGCTTGGCTATGTTAATTTGATAATCGATTCGTTACCCCACATTTAAAAATCACTTTTTTGTTTTCACACAGCCTGGGTCGGTTCCAGTCCTTTAGTTTTTGTCTTTACAGGCTGGCTGGCCAGGCGGGGAGGTGGTGAAACCCATCCCATTGTGGCTGGATTTGTTTATTTCAGTAAGGTCTAAAAAGGTCAGGACTTGCCGCTCACCATCTCACGAATCTTGCTATCAGACTGCAGATTCAGAGTGCCGTCATTTTCCAGTACTCCATGTTGTTTACTATCAGGATGAAATAGCACCGGGACAACGCCCTGAAACAATGGTCTGCGTACAAACCTGAGCATCCAGCCAAATCCTTCCATTTTATTCAGTACTCTTAACTGTGCTTCATTCAACACTTCTTTTAGACTTTCCGGGATTGGACTCACCCCCTTTCTTTTTTCTTCTTCCATGGCTGCTATTCTCCCGCTTGGTTAATAAATGGATCCCATAAGCTACCTGCCCCTTATAAAAATAATTCCACAGCAAGGCTCATCAGATGTTGATGTAGTTCACAGGCATGGAATTGTCAGCGACTTGGCCTGACCGGGAGAGGGTGCAGCACTAGCCATCCTTCTGGGTGGCGTTTGTACCAAGGGCTAATATTCAACTGTGTAGCCTGTCTATAACCTGATTATTTAGTGGCAATGCATGTAACGGATGCCCGGGAATCACCGAATGGCGGGAAGCCGCTCATATCAAGTCGTTTGGAAAATAACCATCTGGTAATTATATAAAAGACCTGAATCGGCCCTGGCAGGAATTTCAGTGTCCTGAATTGAATGTCTGAAAACAGTTAACTGACATCAAACAATCGATTCTTCTCCCTCCACGATCTCTGCAGTGGAATATAATTAGTCGCGTAATAATACTCTTACGAAGTCCCCGGGTTCATCACTGACTTACGTCAGAATGGGAACCCCCGGGGTTGATTGCAAAACTGTGATTTCAATTGAGTCCGTCTAATCGCGCCAGCGGGTGAAGACATAATCATTTTCTTTCTGTGACGTATGGCAGGCAAAACAGGATGCTCCGCCATCGTTCACCAAACGCCTGGTACGGCTATCCCCACCGAAGCCCTCAAAGCCCCAACCACCGGTTGATTGATATTTGTCACTGTCCTTGACCATTACACCCACCAGTACACGGTCGCCTTCTGTCGAGGCTTTGTCGGCTGTTATGTACTTGAGCAGGTCAAATACCATGACTGCGCCTTCCTTGAAGTCTCCGGACCTCGTGCCATCCACGGCTTCCTGGTTCCCATAGACATGGTGGATGCCCATAAAGGGGTTTTCCAGTGAATGACCTTTATGTAAAACCATGGTCTTTATATGAGTCCATGTGCGGTATCCATCCGGGTAATCGATACTATCATCTGCTATTACACCAGTAGCAGTAACCATCGATGCTATCAGTATCAAATTAAATAGTGTGCTTTTCATGATTGCTCTCCTCGTCAGTATTTACCGGATGGCGATGTATGAGATGGTCTTCCATCTGCAAAGAGAAATATCCACGCTTTCCATCTGTTGTCTAACATCAGGATTGGCAGTACCACTCTAAAAGTATCGACACGAAACAATATAGGATGACAATTCAGGTTTGTCAAGAATGTTTCGAGACGCTACTATCATGGTATGACTGCAGAAATAAAAGTAGTCCATGACCTGATAGAGCGACTGGGCAACCTGGTGCGGGCCGATGTGCGTGCGGTATGCAATGAATATGGTATGCGGCCAGCACAACTCGAGGCCCTGGGATTCCTGACGCAATGCAATCACTATTCCGATACACCCCAGGCTGTCGCGGAATTTCTTGGGCTGACCAAAGGTACTGTATCCCAGACGCTTAAGGTGCTAGAGCAGAAGGGATTATTGCGTAAGCGAGGTGATGCCAGGGATAAACGGCTGGTGCATCTTAAGCCTACCGCCAAGGGACGGCGAATGGTCGAACACACAGTGCCTGCAGAGTCTCTGACTTGTGGGCTCGAAAAGCTTTCAAAATCTGAAAGTCAGTTGACTGTAAGGGCATTGCGCGTTTTATTGCGTTCGGTTCAGAAGGCGAATGGTCTCAGGACCTTTGCGCCCTGTCATACCTGCCGCTTCAATCAGCGGCGCGATGGTGGCTATTTCTGCGGACTAACGCATGAGCCACTAGAGGAACATGATGTTGCGTTGTTGTGTCGTGAACACCAGTACCCGGTAGCTGTAGCAATGAAGTAACTGCCTGTGTAGAACGAAATCCATCGTCACATAGGTTAATTACCCCAAATGTCCAAAAGGTGCGGTTTCTGGCCGGTTAGCTTGCTCTTGTATCTATGAGAGAGGGAATGTATCTCATCGGGCTGTAAGTGAATTGTGGGCATGGAAGCTCCTTTCCACGCCACCGGAAATGGGTGCTTGCTAGGGAATTCTGACCTATACTTGAAGCTAGCGACTGAGGTCAAATAGCCACGGCGGGAAGACCGAAAACCAACAAGAATGTGAACAATCATGAAGAAGACAGACATCATAGCCGGTCAGTTCAATCAGGAAAAAACCTCTGAAAGGGCAGCTGCCGGTCCGGGCTCGATCATTCTGGAAATGAAACGCGCGGAACAGGACAGTCGCAAACATACAAAGCGCATGGCCGAGTTCAAGCAGCTGGCAGTGCTTCAGGAAGGGCTTGTACACAGGATGCTGGATAAATCCATTGAGGAATCCGGTTATCAGAAATGGCCACACCTGACAGTTGTTAAATAACCCCTGGACAGGCCACCAGAATCAGGACAAAAGGGCCGTTCTGCAGTTAGCCGTCTCCATGGTTGATATTGACCGTAACCCAGTGTCAGCGCCACAGCTGATCTGGGGAATCATGACTCAGTCTGTCTGGTGAAAACTGCAGTGACGGCCCGGGACGGTATATGGGTAGCACACAGGTGGTTGTGATGGAAAGGAACAGCGGGCTGGTGCGGTAGCACCAACTGACAGATCACCTTGAATAAATTTCAGGAGGAAAGGCATTGAACCGTACTATTTTTAAAGCAGTCCTGGTTGGTATTGCCATTGCCGGTTCGGGCTTATTCACGGGAATTTCGCAGGCGGAGGAAGTGCCAGCCGGCGAAGTCACTACCGATACCCCAACAACTTCTGTGGAAGAATCTGCAACTGTGTGGGACAAGACCAGGGACGGCAGTGCCAGGGCCTGGGACAAGACGAAGGCGGTGTCCGGAGAAACATGGGATGACACAAAGGAAGGCAGTGCCAGGGCCTGGGACAAGACCAGGGAAGTGTCGGGTGATGCCTGGGATGCCACCAGAGAAGGCGGCGAGAGGGCCTGGGACAAGACCAAGGCGGTGTCGGGTGATGCCTGGGATGCCACCAGGGAAGGCAGCGCCAGGGCCTGGGACAAAACCAAAAGCACCGTTCAGGACTGGCAGCAAACCAGGCCGGAGTCAGAGACCCCATCAGATCAGGAAACCCCTGCGCCCGGCCAGACACCCTGAGCATGCGACAGGCCAACCATGGCCTGTAACAGGATACGTTCGGTAAGATTTCGCTCTGATCTGGCCTAAAAACCCCAGCCTCGGTGCCGGCGGGTAACCGGATCAGCCACCACACTGAATGCAAGGGCCGGGGGTAGAATAAAGTTTAACGCTTGCTTGCATTTTTCCTCGGGTATAATACATTAACCGCCCTGATTATCTGGTTGTTTTCGCAGGACAAGATGATTCCCTGTACACCGGTCAGACACATTACAGGGTGATATCGCCAGTCTTATATAATTCAGATGCACCATATCAATATCATTCTCGCGGTCGTGATTACGACCATTACCATCAGTCTCTGGGCGCTGGTGAATCGACCCGAGTCCGAACCGGCCTGGCCTGCCGTCATCCAGGGCTTTGCTTTCTCGCCGATGCAGGCACACCACGATCCCATTGCGCATGTGCTGCCAAGTCTTGAGGAGATCGATGCAGATCTGCAACTGCTGCAGGGAAAGACCCACGCTGTCAGAACCTATACTGTGGAGGGGACGCTGGGTGAAATACCGGCACTCGCGCACAAGCACGGCATCAATGTTGCGCTCGGGGCATGGGTTGATGATCGACTGGAAAAGAACGAGCGCGAAATTGAACGGCTCATCCCGATTGCAGACAAGTACCGCCGCAACGTGGTGCGTGTCATCGTTGGCAACGAATCACTGCTGCGTGGCGATTTGCCGGTTTGGAGACTGATCGACTATATCAGGCATGTGCGAGCGGAAGTCGGGATGCCTGTCAGTACGGCAGAACCCCCGTATATCTGGATCAAGCACCCCGAACTGGTCGAA
The DNA here is from genome assembly GCA_039714615.1 of Pseudomonadota bacterium. Taxonomy (GTDB): domain Bacteria; phylum Pseudomonadota; class Gammaproteobacteria; order JAAEPA01; family JAAEPA01; genus JAAEPA01. The sequence goes on from JBDLIZ010000169.1 coordinate 8,209, forward strand.
GAGGTCGATTATATTGCTGTTCACATGCTGCCCTACTGGGAGGGCATACACATTGATGTCGCGGTTGACCATGTTATTGACCGCATGAAAGATCTGCAGCAACTCTACCCTGACAAGCCCGTCATAATCACTGAGGTCGGCTGGCCAAGTAACGGCCGCACGCAGCAGTCGGCGGAAGCATCGGAGTCAAACGAGGCCATATTCCTGCGCAGGTTCCTGGAGCAGGCCGAAGATAAAGGGTATATCTACTATGTTATGGAGGCCTTTGACCAGCCCTGGAAGGCACAGGTTGAAGGGGCTGTGGGTGCCTACTGGGGCGTCTTTGATGTCACGCGGCAGCCAAAGTTTGAATTCTCGGAACCGATTGTCTGGTTACCCGAGTGGCGCACACTGGCATTGATATCGGTCATTATCGCTGCAATCACCTTTGCGCTTTTGCTGATTGACGCCAAGACGCTGACACACCACGGCCGCAGTTTTCTCGCTGTCATCGCCTACCTGCTGGCATCCATCGTGGTGCTGATTGTCTACAATTACCTGCACCAGTACCTGTCACCAAGCGCTGTCATCGTCGGGATACTCATGCTGGTTGGCATGACTGGTGTCATTATTGTTGTGCTCGTAGAGGCGCACGAATGGGCAGAGGCTTTATGGACCCGGGAACGCCGCCGTGGTTTTGTCCCGCTACAGATCGATGACGAATTCCTGCCAATGATCTCCATCCATGTGCCTGCATATAATGAACCGCCGGCAATGATGATCAAGACACTGAATGCGCTGTCCAGGCTTGATTATCCGAAATATGAAGTCATCGTTATCGACAACAATACCCGGGACCCTGCGGTGTGGAAGCCGGTCGAGGCGCATTGCAGGACGCTGGGTGAACGCTTCCGTTTTTTTCATGTAGATCCCCTGTCCGGCTACAAATCCGGTGCACTCAACTATGCGCTGGCACGTACTTCACCCGAGGCCGAGGTGATCGGTGTTATCGACAGTGACTATGCTGTCGAACCGGACTGGTTGCGGGATCTGGCTCCGCAGTTCATGCAACCGGACACTGCGATTGTGCAGGCGCCCCAGGACTATCTGGACGCAACCGAGAATGCCTTCAAGGCAATGACCTATGCGGAATACCGGGGTTTCTTTTATATCGGCATGGTAACCCGGAACGAACGCAATGCCATCATCCAGCATGGCACCATGACACTGGTGCGCCGCACGGCACTGGAGGAAGTCGATGGCTGGAGCGAGTGGTGCATAACAGAGGACGCCGAACT
>JBDLIZ010000170.1:0-9471 GCA_039714615.1 Pseudomonadota bacterium
GTTTTTTTCATTCGTCAATAAAAGCGGCGATTAAATTCCTACAGGATCTCTTTGCTAGCAATTTCCGAGAATCCGCTTTCGAGCCCCTCATAATCATAGGCAGTGACCGCGAAGTAATAGATGCCTGGCCTAAGATCGGTGATGGAATAGCTCGTGATCGAACTATCATTCAGGTCGACCAGGGGAATCAAATCATCACTTTCAGTCCCATAATAGATTCTATAACCCTCCAACTCGCTCAGAGTGAGCGTTTCGCCATCTGTCCTTGTGGTTGGGGCAGTCCATGAAAGATTCACGGGTTCCTCCACGGGTTCCTCCACCGATGGACTAGTTGGCGTGATTGGTTTCCGATCAACAGCGGCATAAGCGGTTGAGTCAAAGAGGATGGCGAATGTGAAAATCGTGACCGCGATTGGAATGACGGCGCGTAAATTTATGTTCATGCTTGTCTCCCCTACTTTTTCTAATTGACTCGCTGATTCGTTCTCCTTTTAGTTCAAACGAGTAGTTGAGAGTTATCTAATCCAGTAATTTAAAGTATAAGGATAAGGTGTTTCCCCTTTATTTCTTAAAAGAAACAAGATGTAACAAACCATTTCCTATCTGTATCAACTAGATACTCCGACCAACCGTTAACATCCGTTCCGGCTCAAGGTGAACGCTTTTCCGGTCTTTCCGAAATCAGGCGTGTTAAAGTTCGCCTAGCTCAAGGCAACTGATATAGTATTTCGGTATATTCAATTTTTCTTATATTTCTAAATAGAATAGAATAAAGAATTTTAATCCTCATTGACAATTATCTCTTTGTGTTATCAACAAGTTACTCTATATCACCCTCATCCGTTACCAGATATTTATCTGGCGAGAAGAAATTAAAGTGGTATAAAATCACGCCGTTAATTGACACATACAATGATTGTTTAACTCTTATCTCGGAATAAAAAACAGTTCATTCTGCTTACCAGAAACCCTAACACTAGTCTCAAGGAGCCTTAGCTCGTGTATAGATTGATTTCGTCTCTACCCCTTCTTCTCGCGCCTGGGCTCGGACTCGCGGCCGGCAATGGAGAGAGTCACCTGGACCTGACCAACCATTGGGTTGGATTCACCGCCATTGCCATCTTTGTGCTGGCCTACGCCTTGGTCATGGCCGAGGAGTTCACTCACCTGCGCAAGTCGAAACCGGTCATTCTGGCGGCTGGCCTGATCTGGGCCCTGGTGGCCTGGTTCTATCAGTCTCATGGGCAACCCCTTGCAGCCGAACATGCCGTACGCCATAACCTGCTCGAATATGCTGAACTGATGCTCTTTCTGCTGGTGGCGATGACCTATATCAACGCCATGGACGAACGTAACGTATTCGAGGCGTTACGCTCCTGGCTGGTGCGCAAGGGATTCGGTTTACGCCAACTCTTCTGGATCACCGGTGTGCTTGCCTTCTTCATCTCTCCGGTGGCGGATAATCTTACCACCGCGTTGCTGATGTGCGCGGTTGTGCTGGCGGTGGGCGGCAGTAATACCAAGTTTGTCATGCTGGCCTGCATCAATATCGTGGTGGCCGCCAATGCCGGGGGGGCCTTCAGTCCATTTGGTGACATCACCACCCTGATGGTGTGGCAGAAGGCCATAGTCACACCCCAGGGACCCGTTGATTTCTGGGCCTTTTTCGCGCTTTTCCTGCCCTCTCTGGTCAACTGGCTGGTGCCGGCGGCCATTATGATCTTCGCGGTACCCAATGAAAAGCCTCAGGGAGGCGGGGAGAACATTGCCATGAAACGCGGAGCCAAACGCATCATACTGCTGTTTCTGGCCACCATCGCCACGGCGGTCAGTTTCCACAACTTCATCCACATGCCCCCGGTGATTGGCATGTTGACCGGTCTGGCCTACCTGCAGTTCTTCGGTTATTACCTGAAAAAGACCTATCACAAGGAGTACCCTGTCGTGACCCATGGGGACCGTACCGAAATGGAACATGACGAACAGCTGGGCGACCCGGTCTCCTTCGACATCTTCAATAAGATAGCCCGGGCCGAGTGGGATACCCTGCTCTTCTTCTATGGCGTAGTACTCTGCGTTGGCGGACTGGGCTTTATCGGTTACCTGGCCCTGGCTTCCGATATCATGTACACCCAGTGGGGTGCGGCCATGGATCTGGGTAGCAGCATGAATGCCACCCCGGCAAATGTAATGGTTGGGGTGCTTTCCGCCATTGTCGACAACATCCCGGTGATGTTCGCGGTGCTGACCATGATGCCGGATATGTCCATGGGGCAATGGCTGCTGGTCACCTTGACCGCGGGTGTAGGGGGTTCCATGCTCTCCATCGGCTCCGCCGCGGGTGTCGCGCTGATGGGACAGGCAAGAGGCAAGTACACCTTTTTTGGCCATCTCAAGTGGGCCCCGGTGATCAGCCTGGGCTACGGCGCCAGTATCCTTGTGCATCTCTGGGTCAACTCGGGCAGCTTCTGACCACCAGTTGGAACCTTCGGCAAGCTCCGCCGAAGGTTCCAGTTTACCGATATTCGGTCAAGATCATTCGATATCTCGACTGTGTCAGCTCCGAATGGATACCGCCTGATGGTTAAACTTCCAGCCGTTCCACTTCTGCTGCTTCCCTCGCTGGCCGTTGGCGCCCATATGGCCACCACCCCGACCGAGCTCAGCCATCAGTGGGTCGGCACCGCCAGCCTGATCATCTTCATTATCGCCATTCTGCTGGTCAGCTTCGAAGAGTTTATCCGCCTGCGGAAATCCAAGCCGATGCTGCTCGCCGCCGGCATGATCTGGGCGCTGATCGGGCTCTCCGTCCAGGGAAGCGGCGCTTCACCGCAGGCGGAAGCCGCCGTGCGCCACAGCCTCTTGCAGTATGCCGAGTTGATGCTCTTCATGCTGGTGGTGATGACCTATATCAATGCCATGACGGAGCGGAGGGTATTCGTGGCTCTGCGCAGCTGGATGAGCAGTCGTCGCTACAGCTACCGGCAGCTCTTCTGGCTGACCGGCGTCAGTACATTTTTTCTCTCGCCCTTCCTGGACAACCTCTCCACCGCCCTGTTGATGGGGGCTGTGGTGATGGCGGTGGGACGGGACAACCCGCGTTTCGTCAGCCTCGCCTGCGTGAACGTGGTCATCGCCTCGAACGCCGGTGGCGCCTACAGCCCCTTCGGCGACATCACCACCCTGATGGTCTGGCAACAGGACATCATGAGCACCAATGGCCGGGTCGGTTTCTTCAGCTTTTTCTCGCTGTTCATCCCGTCGGTCGTCAATTACCTGATTCCCGCCCTCTTCATGCATCTTGCGCTCCCAGAAGGTCGGCTTCCCAATCCCCAGGAGCCCGTGGTGATGTTACGTGGTGCGCGACGGATCATCGGGCTGTTCCTGCTCACCATCGCCACCGCGGTCTGTTTCCAGGGTCTGCTGTACCTGCCTGCGGTGATCGGCGTCCTCACCGGACTCTCCTACCTGCAATTCTTCGGTTATTATCTGAAAAAGACCCACAAGATCCACGAGGCCCATGTGACCGACGAGGCAACCCTCACCCTGCCTTTCGTGGCCGATAGCAAGCGGCCCTTCGATGTCTTTCTCAGGGTGGCGCGGGCCGAGTGGGATACCCTGCTGTTCCTCTGCGGCGTGATCCTCTCGGTGGGTGGCCTGGGCTATCTGGGCCTGCTCTCTCTGGCATCGGAGATCATGTACGGGCAGTGGGGGCCAACGATCACCAATATTGCCGTGGGTCTCTCTTCCTCGGTACTGGAGAATATTCCCACCATGTCCGCCGTACTGGCCATGAGTCCCGAGATGTCCATGGGACAGTGGCTGCTGGTGACCCTGGCCGCGGGTGTCGGTGGCAGCCTGCTCTCCATCGGCTCGGCTGCCGGTATAGCGCTGATGGGACAGTCAGGGGGCAGGTACACCTTCTTTGGCCATCTCAAATGGGCTCCGGCCATCGCCCTCGGGTACGCCGCGAGTATCCTCACTCACCTCTGGATCAACTCAGGCAGTTTTTAGGGCCTGGATAATTTCACCCAAGATGGAGCGGTTGACTACGCCGAACCAAGACCGTCTCACCCTATCTGGATAGCCAACACTCAACGCTGGATAAGCTATCCCCCCTCTGAATATTGCCTGTCCCAGTCACCATCATCCGGCATTGGGTGTGTTGCCTTGTAGTGGAGTACCGGATCGTATTCATAGATATGCAGCAGGAGTGCTTTTAAAGTTGCCCCATTCAATCCGTGCTGAGGTGGCGCCTTGGGATGGTATGCGTTTGTCTCCTGCGTGGTATTGTTTTTCACCCAGAGGGCACCAAACGCACCGCCATAATGGATATTCAGACCTACCAGGTAACTCTTTCCCGCTATCGAGACATTATACCAGCGCAAGCGGATCGCCTTGCTCAGTTCCGCTTCGATAATCGAATCAGGTGATAATTTTCCGAGCACGCCATTGGCATTCGCAACCCATTTATCCACACTATCGGACTCGTCCACGTCGCCGATCTTGAGTTGCGCAACTGGCTTTCGGTCGATCATCGCCTGCAGGGCATTCCGCTTCCTGTTTAAAGGACTACTATTGATCGCCTCTTTGATTTGCAGTTGCCTGGCTGCCACAGGCCTGTTATCTGCAAAAGACCCCGATAGATTATTGTCTCTGCTGGTCAAGTGGGATTTTGTCGAACGCTTTTCCTGATCGCCTGCCATTCTATTTCTGAATACCTTCATATTATCCCCGCTGTAATTAAATCTGGAAGTATCGTTGAATCGTTCCGGAAAGAGGCCACAATTCTGCCATCGGCATTTTAACAACATGTGTCAGATACCCTCCGCCTGTGTATATAGCTCCTTCGATATTGATTCATAGTTCAAAAATCCAACCAGTATATTATCCTGCAGAAGCGGCACTTCAGAAAGTTTGCTATCAGCCAGGTATTCATGTAACTCTTTAATGGATGGCGTATGTTTAAAGCTCGAATCCTTAAAGATTAAGAATAGTTATTCTATAGATGGATATGGCATATTGTGCAAGTTGGCTTAATCACGCCGTATTGTCCTTGAATTTTGATTGATTATTGTCCGAATTCAAGGCACGGCAAGACAGGTAAGATGGAAAGAATCATCTTTCCCTCAAGCCTATAGCCTTAACGCTCAGTGCCGGCTTCCGCCAGGGTCTTCTGAATGGGTGATAGCAGGTATTCAAGCACGCTTCTCTTACCCAACTTGATTTCCGCTGTCACATGCATACCAGCACGTAATCCAAACGTCTGGCCATTGCGCTCCAGCTGTTGTCTATCCAACCTCATTAAAGTTCGGTAGGTCAGAGATGCTGGTTGACTGGATTGTAAAGCGCCGCTTGTCTCTGATTTTTCAGCGGCATCCGCACTCACCCGCTCTACCTGGGCATCGACCATGCCATATTTTTGAAATTGATAGCTGGTCAGTTTTATGCGCGCGGTCTGCCCGGGTATCACAAAGCCTACGTCTTTATTGGTCACGTAGACTTCGGCCTTCAGGGGCTCATTGAGGGGGACAAGGCGCATGACCACACTGCCGGAAGGGATCACGGTACCTTCTGTATGGGTAACCAGATCCATCACCACACCATCTTGAGGCGCCTTCAATTCCATTAAGGTATTACGGTATTGCTGCTTTGCATAATCCTGCTGCCATTGCGCCAGGTTTTTGCTGAGTGAAACTTTCTCATCATACAACCGTTGATGGTAGGCCGATTTGATCGATCTGATTTTTTCCTGCATTTCACGCAGTTTGGCAGTCAACGACTGGATCACATATCCCTGGGCCTTAAGATCATTCTCGACCTCAATCCGTGCCTGCTGTTTTTCCAGGACCAATAATTTAGCGGCATGGCCCTGCTGACCCAGTTTTTGATAAGTGACTTCAGTCTCCTGAAGGATGGGTAGAATAGCTTCCAGCTTTTTGCGCACCATTTGCTCCGCATCCAGCTCACGCCGGGTCTGTTCCAAGACCGCTTCCTGCTCATACAGGGTCGTCTGGTACGCCTGTTTATGGGACTGATACTGAGCAAATGCGATATCAAACTGTTCCGGCACATCGCCTGGTTGAAGCTCAAAGGCAGTTGCACCCAATTCCGCTTCAATACGGCGCATTTGCAGCCTTACACTTGCCAGTTCTGTTTTAAGTTTCTTTGTATCGGCAGCTGACAAATGGGCGTCCATAATCATCAGAGACTGACCTGCCTGCACGCGCTGACCCTCGTGCACCAGTATTTTTTCAATCAGCCCTCCTTCAAAGGGCTGGACCACTTTAAGCCGGGTCTGAGGGATGAGTTTACCCTCTGCACGAGCCACGATATCCAGTTCTCCAATGGCTGCCCAGACCAAAAGGCCGATCAACAATAGACCTATCAGGCGCAACATCAATCTGGGCAGTGGAGATGGTGGTTGCTCAATCACATTTAGTAGGCGTGGGGAAAAATCCGCGGAGCTTACCCTCCCTTTCGGCGCTATTCCAAACCAGCCCATCAGCGCTTCCCCCAACCATCAGACATGTTTCCTGGTTGTCCTTACAATGATTCCGGTTTCAATGGTTGATTGCTCACAGCAAAACGGGAGTCATTCAAGATGGTAAAAGTGGTACTGCCCAGTGCATCAATACCACCGTTCATCCCATAACGATATGCCAGTTCACCTCCTATTGCCTCTTCATCGCTAGCGAGCAGCATTTCATCCAGTGCCGCTTGGGTTATGCTCCAGGGATCTTGTTGGTCACCCAGTACACGCGCCTCATCAAAGGCCTGAATCACCGCGGCCAGATCATACTGGTGAATGCGTTGGTTGAGCAGTGGATCGGTTGAATTGACTTCGAAGGCTGCCTGCGCCTCGGTAATGATTTGCAGGGTCAGGGCGGGACTTTCACTGCTTGCATCATCCAGGTACCAGTCATCCAGTACTATTGCTGTGTCTCCCTGGCCTCTCTTGTTATCTTCCCGTCCTTCACTAAAGTCCTTGCTGGGGAGCTCATTTTCCTCAATTCCATCTATGTGTAGGATCAGATCGTGTTCAGCCTTTTCCAGGCTCAGATCAGCCAGAGCGATACCCGCACCCAAGGATAGGGTGACACCGGACACCTGCTCATCCAGATGGAGTTTGTCCCGACCATCACCCCGATTATAGAGCACCAGATTATCGCCACATTGCAGATAGAGGCTGTCATTTCCGAGGCCTCCAACATAGAGGTCATTACCATGACAACCGACTAGCCGATCTTCATTACTGCCACCGAAGAGCAGGTCGTTGCCGCCACCGCCATAAAGGTTGTCTTCACCTTCACCACCAACCAGAAGGTCGATACCACCCTGACCCGACAGAGTGTCTTCTCCAGTCTCACCCAGCAGAATGTCATTGCCCGTACCACTAGACACAACATCATCCCCTCTACCTGCCCAGACCAGATCATCGTCGCGACCCAGAATCAGGTTGTCCTGCTTTTTACTGCCGTTGTGTTCGAGGGATTGGATCAGCAGCTCATCCAGTGAACGCTCACTCCCATCAGCAAACTCAAAAGATTCTATGGAGGCGGTATGGTTTTGGGGATCAAGCGAAAAATCCATGCCCTGATCGATCTGTTCATTACCATACTGATCCAGCATGCGGAGGTGCGCTGTCGTCACACCATTGACTGTTTCGGTGCGGACTGCCACACGGTCAAAGTCAATGCCTTCACCAAAAACGATGCGGTCAATACCGGATGTATCGGTGACTGTATCCAGACCATCTCCCAACTCAAATAGATAAAGGTCATCGCCTTCACCGCCATCCAGCAGGTCATTGCCCTGACCACCGTTCAGGGTGTCATTACCCAGGCCGCCCGCTATCGTGTTGTCCGCCTCATTGCCCGTTAGCGAGTTATCACCCTGGTTACCCCGGGCATTAATCGCTTGTGTTCCCGACAGGGTCAGGTGTTCAAGCTCATCGGATAGTTGATAGGAAATCGAACTGATAACAGTATCCTCTCCGCTATCATAGGTTTCATTGATCACATCGTAGAGACTGTCGATAACATAGGTATCATTACCCAGGCCACCCTGCAGGATATCATCACCCAGGCCACCATCCAGTACATTATCGGCACTATTGCCATAGAGTCGATTATTCGAGGCATTGCCTGTTCCATCCAGGGCTTGCGTACCCGTTAAATGTAACTCTTCAACATGGTCGGTTAACGCATAGGTCGTTGAGGCATAAACCACATCATAGCCTCCCCCATCCTGTTCTATTACTGTATCCGTATGGTAGATGGTCTCTTCAATGTATTTGGGTTGCCTTGCATAGGTCGCTGGATCACTGACTTCACTAGTGTCTGTTACATTCCCGGTATAAGGTGAGTTTTGTGATGCCTCACTGACGGCTTGGCTCTCAGTGTCCGTTTGCTTGTATTGATCATTATCTTTGTTATCTTTACTGTTGACACCGCCCTTACTGCCTGGGTTACCCGGTGATGTATCCACTCCATCATTCCAGTTGTCATCGTGTCCCGGTGGTGGGGGATCCTCGCCATTTCCAACCCCTTCATTGCCCTTGCCATTCTCATCTGCACCGATAGATATGGCGTCGCAGGCACAGTACCTGGTTTCAACATCAACAGGTTCATCATCATCCTCAACCGGGATTAAAATGGTTTCGGCATAACCGTCAACATAATAAGCATCATCACCCTTACCCCCTGCCATGATATCCAGTGACTCACCTCCATCAAGCAGGTCATTCCCTGTTCCGCCTGTCAGTTCATCCTGCCCGGCTCCACCAAATAGTTCGTCATCTCCCGTGCCACCGTCCAGTTGGTCATCTCCTGCTCCACCATCCAAGTAATCATTATTGGGAAGCGCTTTATAAATGATCGGTATTTCGCAAAGTCCATGTCCTTTGGCAGAAACTCCTGATATTCCGGACCAATACATATCAATGCATGGAGGTTCAATTCTCCTGAAGGCATCATCGCCGCCATAGAGGATGTCATCTCCGCCATTACCTTCCAGCCAGTCATTCCCGGCCGCTCCATCGATGGTGTCATCCCCCGCCTGCCCACTGAGCTGATTTTCAGCATCATTGCCAAGCAGGTTGTTATCCGATGAATTCCCGGAACCTGAAATGGCGGAACTGCCCGTCAGCTGCAGCGATTCCAGGTTATCAGCAAGGATATAGGAGACTGAACTTTCCACTGTGTCATAACCTGAAGCCAGCGCTTCTATGATAATATCTGTGTCGGAGTCGATGATATAGTGGTCATTATCCATTCCACCATACAATTCCGAATGACCTTTTCGGCCGTCCAAGGTATCCTTGCCCATGCCGCCATATAGTTGGTTGTAACCATAAGACCCGATAAGAATATCGTCACCAGCTTCACCTGTAAGCACATTATCGACACCATTACCAACGATGCGATTATCCTGTGAATTACCGGTACCATCGATAGCCTCATAACCATC
>JBDLIZ010000171.1:0-9463 GCA_039714615.1 Pseudomonadota bacterium
TTCTAACGGCAAACAATCTATACTCGTTAATCATAAACCGAAATGATCTATTTAACAAAAAAAATGTGAACTGATTCACATTTTCGTGAATGAACCCCATTGAACATTATGTTAAGCAAGATCGTTTGAACAGGCACAATAAATACAATGCGATGAATATTTTGACCATAGAGCGCTGTGTGGGAAATACCCCGCTGGTAGAGTTGAGACGTCTCGTCAACGCTACCAGCAATAGGATATTGGCTAAACTGGAGGGCGATAATCCCGCCGGGTCGGTAAAGGACCGCCCGGCGATCAGCATGATCAACGGCGCCGAGCGTCGCGGAGAAATTCATCCTGGGGATACCCTGATCGAGGCCACCAGCGGCAATACCGGTATTGCGCTGGCCATGGCGGCGGCCATCAAAGGCTATCGCATGATCCTTATCATGCCGGAAAACATGAGCGAGGAACGCCGGGCTAACATGAAGGCCTTTGGGGCTGAGATCATATTGGTCACCCAGGCGCAGGGTATGGAGGGGGCTCGGGATATGGCCCAGGCGATGCAGGATGCAGGTGAAGGGAGGGTACTGGATCAGTTTTCGAATCCAGATAATCCCCTTGCCCATTATCAAGGGACCGGTCCGGAAATATGGAAAGATACGCAGGGCCAGGTCACCCATTTCGTCAGTGCAATGGGGACCACGGGCACCATTATGGGGACCTCGCGTTATCTCAAGGAAAAGAATCCCGGGATCGAGATCGTCGGAGTGCAGCCGTCGGAGGGTGCCAAGATTCCCGGTATCCGCCGCTGGCCCGAGGCCTACCTGCCGCGGATCTATATACCCGATAAGGTGGATCGGATCGTGGATATCGATCAACCGGCGGCGGAATCGACCATGCGGGATCTGGCCACCAAGGAGGGATTATTCTGTGGTGTGTCTTCCGGAGGGGCGGTGGCCGCGGCGGTACATCTTTGCGAGCAGGTCGACAATGCCATCATCGTGGTGATCATTTGTGACCGTGGTGATCGTTATATCTCAACCGGGGTTTTTCCAAGCCGATGAACGTTCTTGTATTCGATATCGAGACCGTGCCGGACACCCAGGCGGGGCAGCGGCTGTTCGGGCTCGACGGCTTGCCTGCCGAAGATGTCGCTCGGGCCATGGCGCATCTGCGTCAACAGCAGTCCGGTAGTGAGTTCATGCCTCATCACTTGCAACGCATCGTCGCCATATCCATTGTGTTGCGCACCGCCAAGTCACTCAAGGTATGGTCGCTGGGGGAGCTGGACTCGACCGAGTCAGAGTTGTTGGAGCGGTTTTTCGACGGCATTCAGAGATTCGATCCCATCCTGGTGTCTTGGAATGGCAGTGGCTTCGATCTCCCGGTGATTCATTATCGTTCACTTTTACATGGCGTGGCCGCCCCGCGTTACTGGGAGACCGGCCAACAAGAGCAGAGTTTTCGCTACAACAATTACCTCGGGCGCTTTCATTGGCGCCATACCGATCTGATGGATGTGCTGGCCGGCTATCAACCCCGAGGTTTCGCTCCCCTGGATCAGCTGTCTTCAATGCTGGGGTTTCCGGGCAAGATGGGGATGACCGGCGCCAAGGTCTGGGAGACCTTCCTCAACGGCGACATCGGTTCGATACGTGATTACTGCGAGACCGATGTCATCAACACCTATCTCATCTATCTGCGCTTTGAGCTGTTGCGCGGACATCTCGATGAGGTGGCTTATATGCACGCCTGCGAACAGCTGCGCTCCTGCCTGGCAGCGCTGGATAAGGCCCATTTGAATCAGTTTCTGACGGCCTGGGATGAGGGGGCGTCATAGGCTTTTTGCTCGCTTATCCGATTTCACAAGGCCTTGCCGATTCTAAACATGGCCTCTTGGACGTTCTTGAGGCTGTTGAAGGCACTGATACGGATATAGCCTTCACCGCATTTTCCGAATCCGGCCCCCGGGGTGCAGACCACTCCGGCCTTGTTCAGCAGCATATCGAAGAACTCCCAGGAATCGGTCTTTCCATCGATCCAGATGTAGGGCGAGTTCTCGCCGCCGATACATTCATAGCCCAGGGATTCCATCTGTTCGCGGATGTACTTGGCGTTATTGAGGTAATAAGAAACCAGTTCCTTGACCTGTCCCTTACCCTCGGGGCTGTAGACCGCTTCGGCGGCACGTTGTACCGGGTAGGAGACACTGTTGAATTTGGTCGTGTGGCGGCGGTTCCAAAGTGAATGTACCGAGACCTTGTCACCCCCTTCGGTATAGGCCATGCACTCCTTGGGGACGACCGTAAAGGCGCAACGGGTGCCGGTAAAGCCGGCGGTCTTCGAGAAGCTGCGGAATTCGATGGCCACCTCACGGGCGCCTTTTATCTGGTAGATGGACCGGGGCAGTGTCTGGTCCTGAACAAAGGCCTCGTAGGCGGCATCGTAGAGGATCAATGCCTTGTTCTCCCGCGCGAAATCGACCCACTTCTGCAGTTGCTCTTTGGAGGCCATTGCCCCGGTGGGGTTGTTGGGAAAGCAGAGATAGATCAGGTCTACCGGATGTTTGGGGAGGTCGGGAATGAAGCCGTTCTGCTTGGTGCCGTCGAGATAGATCAACCCCTCATAGCGACCATCGTGGGCCTCTCCGGTACGACCGGCCATGACGTTGGTGTCGACATAGACCGGATAGACCGGATCGGGAATGGCGATCGTGATGTCGGTGGAGAAGATCTCCTGGAAGTTACCGGAATCACATTTTGCCCCGTCGCTGACGAAGATCTCACCGGCCTCGATGCTGGCATCCCGGGCCTGAAAGTCTTCCCTGGCGATGGCCTCGCGCAGGAAATCGTAGCCCTGCTCGGGCCCGTAGCCGTGAAAGGTGCGGTCATTGGCCATCTCATCGACTGCGGCATGAAACGCCTTGATGCAGGCTTTGGGCAGCGCCCGGGTGACGTCACCGATTCCCAGTTTGATAATGCTCTGTTGCGGGTTCGATGCCTGGTGAGCCGCCACCCGTTTGGCGATGTCGGAGAACAGGTAAGAGGCCTGGAGTTTGTGGTAATTTTGGTTGATCTTGATCATGTGGGTGTCTGGAAAGAAAAGATAGCACGCTATTATACCGGCTGCCCGGTATACCCGTTGAAACCCGGCAATTCGTTGAGATGTTTCAGAATATTGTGACGAATGAGTTCCTGTTGTTCAGGACTGACGATCGGATGGCGGTTGGTATTGGTAATATAAAACAGATCCTCCGCTTGGGCCCCGATAGTGGTAATTCTGGCGTTGTCTACCAGGACATTGCTGTCGATAAAGGCCTTGCCCACCTTGGATAACAGTCCCGGGCGATCGGCCGTGATCAGCTCCAGTTGGGTGTGGCGTGAATCCGGTTCGTTATCGAAGATGATCTGGGTCTCGATCTGGAAATGTTTGATTTGGGAGGGCGCACGCCGTACCACATCCGGTGGCGGGCGTTGAGGGTTGCTCAGCAGCTTCACCAGGGTATGGGCGATATCGTCGAGCCGATATTTTTCCTCTACCGGGCGACCGGATTCGTCCAGTACCAGAAAGGTATCCAGGGTGAACCCCGTCCGAGTAGTGTAGATGCGGGCATCGACAATGCTCAATCCCTGCTGATCCAAGACGGTTGTGATATGGGCAAAGAGGTGTTTGTGGTCATGGGTGTAGACGAATATTTCCGTACCACCACGAGGGGTGAGGCGTCGCACCAAGACCTTGGGTTCCGAGGGTGGTCCGGATTCTATCAGGCATTGAGTGTGCCAGGCGACTTCGTCTGCCGAGTGGCGCAGAAAGTAATCATCATCGAACTCGCTCCACCAGAGCCGTTCGCATTCCGCAGGACCGATCTGTGCATCCTGCAGAATCTGCAGGGCCGTCTTCTTGGTTTCGGAGATGATCTCTCCCCTGAGTATGGGCATGTTTCGTCCCCGCCGCAGCACCTGATGGGTGGAATGATACAATCCGGTGAGCAGGGCGTTGCGCCAGGCATTCCACAGCGTGGAGTTGGTTCCGCGGATGTCAGCTACGGTCAGTAGATAGAGATGTTTGAGCCGCAGGATAGTGCCTATTTTACGGGCGAATTCATTGATCACTATGGGGTCGCCGATATCCATGCGTTGGGCGGTGAGGGACATCAGCAGATGATTCTTGACCAGCCAGGCCACCAGCGAGACGTCAAAGCTGTTCATGCCATGTTGATGACAAAACATATGTGCCTCTTCGGCCCCCAAGGTTGAATGATCACCTTTTCTTCCTTTGGCGATATCATGAAACAGCGCCGCCAGATACAGAATCTCCAGCTTGGGAATCTCCCTTATCAATTGGGTGCAAAAGGGGACTTCATGGGCGTGTTCCTCCACCGTGAACCGTCTGATATTGCGTAGCACCACCAGGGTGTGCTCATCGACCGTATAGACATGGAACAAATCATATTGCATGCGCCCCACGATCTTGGCAAAGATTGGCCAATAGGCCGCCAGTACACCGTAACGGTGCATGCGCCGGAATTCATGGGTGATGCCCATGGGTTGTCTTAGCATCTCCATGAACAGCGCCCGGTTGTTGGGGTTTTCACGAAATGTCTCATCGATCAGATAACGATGATCGCGAATCAATCGAATAGTACAGGCGCGTACGCCTTTGAGTTCGGGGTGCTTTTGGAGGACCAAAAAGACCTCCAGCAGCGCTGAAGGGTGTTTTTTAAAGACGGATTCTTCGGTGACTTCCAGATAGCCGTTGCGGGCCTGAAATCGTTTCCTGAAACGCCGACTGATGACCCCGAAGCGTGCGGGCTCATCGCCCAGCATGATGATCTCCTGAAAAAGCTGCAGCAGCATCTCATTGAGCCGTTCCATTTCTCCAACGGTGCGGTAATATTGCTGCATGAACTGTTCAACGGCCAGATTATGATCTTGATTGGAATAGCCGAATACCTTGGCCAGGGCGAGTTGATGGTCGAACAACAATCGATCCTCAGGCTTTTCAGCGATCAGGTGCAGGGCGAAGCGCACTCTCCAAAGATGAAGCCGCCCCTCGGTCAGCTGCCGGTATTCTTTGCTCGTGAGGCATTGGTGTTCGACCAAGCCACGAAGGCTTTTCGCCCGCCAATGATGTTTCGCGATCCAGGCGATCATCTGGAAATCCCGCAGCCCGCCGGGTCCTTCCTTGAGATTGGGCTCGAGTCGGTATGCGGTATCACCAAACTTTTCATATCGGCGTCGCTGTTCCTGCAGTTTGGCGATAAAGAAATCGCGCGAAGACCATAGCTTGATCGGTGAACTGTCTCTACGCAGCGCCCTGAAAAGCTTGGCAGGACCGGTGATCAGACGCGATTCCAGCAGATTGGTGGCTACCGTGATATCCTGTTTGGCCATCTTGGTGCATTCTGGTACCGAACGTGTACTGTGGCCCACCGGCAAACCGATGTCCCATAGAAAGGCAATCAACATGGACAAGTGATGCAGGATCTCGTCATCCGCGGTCTCAGCCAGTAAGAACATCAGATCGACATCCGAATGGGGGTGTAATTCCCCACGTCCATAGCCCCCAACGGCAATCAGCGCGAGGCTATCAAAGGTATGCAGGCCAAGGGTGCGCCAGACGCCTTTCAGCAGGTGGTCTATGATGCATGCGCGGTCCTTGACCAAGGACTCGACCTTTTCACCTTCGTGAAAGGCCTGGGTCAGGGCTTCATCAGAGCGCTTCAGGGCATTAGCGAACAATGCGGTATCCGCACCCTGATCAGTGATCCGCTGTTCTATGTACGCCCAATCGACGGCCCGGCAGACACTGGTAGGCAGGGATCTCGGTTCGGCCAAATGAGGATTATCGTCTATGTTCAAGATCTGATCAGGCATCGATTAAAACTCTTCATCCGGTCGGCGGGTGAGCACTTCATGCCCATGCTCGGTAACCAATATGGTATGTTCCCATTGGGCGGAGAGGCTGTGATCCTTGGTGACCACGGTCCATTTGTCCGGTAGCAGTTTGACATGGCGTTTGCCGGCGTTCACCATGGGTTCGATCGTGAACGTTAGGCCCGGGACCAGAGCCATACCCGTCCCTGGTTTGCCGTAGTGAAGTACTTGGGGATCCTCATGAAAATTGCGGCCGATGCCATGGCCGCAGTATTCCCTCACCACGGTATAGTGATGTTGCTCGGTAAAGCGCTGAATGGCATGGCCGAGGTCTCCTAAAAGGACCCCAGGCCGGACCATATCGATGCCTATCTTCATTGCTTGGTAGGTGGTATCGATCAACCGTTTGGCCTTGACTGATTGTTTTCCCACACAAAACATCATGCTGCTGTCACCATGAAATCCGTCCTTGATGACCGTGATATCGATATTGAGTATATCCCCGTTTTTTAGTTTTCGATGACCTGGAATCCCATGGCAGACCTGATGATTGGTGGAGGTGCAGATGGATTTTGGAAAACCCCGGTAATTCAAAGGCGCTGGAATGGCCTTTTGGATGTTGACGATGTAGTCGTGGCAAATGCTGTCCAGATCATTGGTGGTGACACCCGCTGTCACATACTCACCAATCATCAGCAGTACCTCGGAGGCAAGCCTCCCGGCAATGCGCATACTTTCGATTTCTTGAGGTGTTTTTATGGTAACACTCATGGGGGAATCCGGGCTAAGTTAGCGTGATATGGGTATAGTTGTATACCCATGACGGATGAGTTTTCGGGTGCGTAGAGCGTGTCGAGTTTGTCGCAGAGCAAGGCAGAATACGTAAGGCATAGTTTTTTCTATGGTTTTCGTGTTCTAACGCGGCTATGCGGCAAAGGCGGCGTGCTATGGGTCCTGAAAACTCATTCGTCATGGGTATGAATTAATATCAGGCGACAAATTGTTGTGAGAGGGTGTTTATGGTATAAAGCGCGCGCATTTCAAGCAAATGTAAAAAATCACACATACATCGTCACATTTGATCGGGTGCCCTAAAAACCTTGGCAGTTGCGCTATGGCTACAGTAAAGCAGCGGCCGGATCTAGGTCTGAACTCAGGGGTTGTCGAATGGGGTGTATGGAGGGATATCCGTCGCTGACGGGTATAAAACCCAAATTCTTAGGAGATCCATTATTCATGATCAATGTAACCATGCGCCAGATGCTGGAGGCCGGTGTTCATTTTGGGCATCAGACCCGCTACTGGAATCCAAAAATGGCGCCGTATATATTCGGTGAGCGTAACAAGATACATATTATCAATCTCGAAAAGACCTTGACGATGTTCAACGAGGCCGTCAATTTTGTTGGTAAACTCGCGGCTAATGGGGGTAAGGTTTTGTTCGTAGGAACAAAACGCTCTGCGCGAGAGGCGGTCTACGAGCAGGCGAGCCGTTGCAACATGGCCTATGTGAATCATCGTTGGCTGGGCGGTATGTTGACCAATTTTCTCACCGTTCGTCAATCGATCAGGCGGCTCAGGGATCTGGAGTTGATGAAGGAAGACCATTCCTTCCAGCATCTCGGTAAAAAAGAGATTTTACAGCGGCAGCGTGAACTCGATAAGCTCGAGCGCAGCATCGGCGGGATTAAGGATATGCCTGGTTTGCCCGATGCCTTGTTCATCATCGATGTCGGCTACGAGCGTATCGCGGTCAATGAAGCGGTAAAACTCGGGATACCGGTCGTGGCTGTGGTGGATACCAATAATTCCATCGATGGCGTGGATTATGTCATCCCCGGCAACGATGATGCCATCCGCGCTGTCCAGATCTATACCAGCGCAGTAGCGGACGCCGTACTTGAAGGCGTTGCTCAGGCACGAGCGGGTGCCGCTGCTGAGGATGAGTTCGTGGAGATGAGCGACAGCGGGGAGATGGTGGAGCTAAGGCGCAAGCCGGGGCCTAAAGATACGGCCGTAGCAAAGAGCAAGTCGACGGCGAAGCAGACCGACGTAGAACAGCCAACGGCCCCGCAGGCCATGGCGGCGGCCAAAGAGGCGCCTGCTCAAACAGCCGATGTGTCGAAGACCTTAGGCGAAAGTGAGGATCAGGCAAAGCCAATTGAGGCGGCGGCTATGTCGTCCTCGTCCCCAGCCGAGGCTGTGAGCGAATCTGAGTCGGGTAAGACGGACGACTAGGTTTTTATACCCAGATTCTGCAGAGTGATCGTACTCACATAGCACAAGCTCTTGATCCGTATAGCGATATTTGCTCCTTCGGGAATCACAATAAGGATTCCGTCCTTAGGTGCGTTAACGGCACCTCCCTGTGCCACTTCTCCGATCGGTCTCAATTTCGTTCTACGAATCAATGTCTTGGACTCTGTAAATACGATCACTTGCAGGATCTAGGTTATATCCATGACAAAGGTAATTTAGATCATGCAAATAACTGCTTCCATGGTAAAAGAGCTGCGTGACCGCACCGGCGCCGGAATGATGGAATGTAAGAGGGTGCTTACTCAAAGTAATGGCGATATGGACTCGGCCATTGAGCTAATGCGTAAATCAGGTTTGGCCAAGGCTGACAAAAGGGCTTCACGTATTGCGGCAGAAGGGGTCATAAGCTCCGCGATATCAGCCGACGGGAATCAGGCTGCCATCATTGAGGTCAATTGTGAAACGGATTTTGTATCCAAGGGGGATGAGTTCCGAAATTTCGCCAGTGCTGTGGTCAGTCAGATCCTTGCTAAGAGCCTAGCGAGTCTGGATGATTTGGGGCAAACACCTCTGAGCGAAGGCGAGCAGACAAGTATCGAACAGGTACGCCAGGAACTGGTGGCCAAGATAGGAGAGAACATCAGGATACGCCGGTTCGAGCGTGTGGTATCCAAACTGGGACAGATAGGTCATTATTTGCATGGCTATCGTATCGGTGTGCTGGTCGATATCGAAGGCAAAGATCAGGTCTTGGCCAAAGATATCGCCATGCATATTGCGGCCAGTCGCCCGCTCTGTGTCACCGAAAGCGAGGTCCCCAAGGCGTTGCTTGAAAAGGAGAAAGAGATCCTTTCTGCCCAGGCGCAGGCCAGTGGAAGACCGGCCAATATCATTGACAAGATGGTACAGGGCCGACTGAAAAAATATCTGGGAGAGGTGACGCTACTGGGGCAGCCTTTTGTCAAGGATCCTAACCAATCAGTGGGTAAATTATTGGCGCAGTCCGGCACAAGGGTCAAGCGCTTCGTACGATTCGAGGTCGGTGAAGGCATCGAGAAAAAAACCGAGAATTTTGCCGAAGAAGTTATGGCGCAGGTAACGGGCTCTTAGGAGTCTGTCGGACTTAGGCGATCGTAGCGAGGGAAAGACGGCTTGAGGCGAATAGCCGTCGTGTGTAACGAAAAGGATCGGGAAATTTGTCCAAATCCGGCTTTTCCGCAGTAGATCTGTCCTAAGTCCGATAGAGCACTAGATATCCAAAGTCGCTGCATCCTCCCAATCCTTATATCCAGGAGTCTTACGAACGGTGGCAAACACAAAACGGTTGAGGCGTATTCTTCTGAAAC
>JBDLIZ010000172.1:0-9429 GCA_039714615.1 Pseudomonadota bacterium
TCGCCATCGTCACGGGGGGAGATCCTGGCGTATTCGCCTTGACCGTCGCCTTGGCCACCTCTAATTCATTCCTCATCCCCACCCACCAAGTCAATGCCCTGATCATGGGTCCGGCAGGCTATAAGGTCGCGGATTTTATGCGTGCTGGCGGCATCATGACCGTGCTGTTTCTAGTGGTCATGTTGGTCATGGTGAATCTGGTGTTTTGAAAATGAAGAAACAATATCTGTCAAAAGTGTTTGAACCGACATCGGTCGCTGTTATTGGCGCCTCTGAGCGAGAAAAGTCGGTCGGCGGACAAATATTGCACAATCTGCTGGCGAGTGACTTTCAGGGTGAAACCTATCCGGTCAATCCCAAGCACGAAACGGTCAAGGGATTAAAATGTTACCCATCTCTTACCGCAATCGATCACCCAGTCGACTTGGCGATTATCGCCATCCCCGCTAAACATATCCCCGGCGTGATGCGCGAATGCGGTGAACACGGCGTCAGTGCCGCTGTTGTACTGTCCGCGGGCTTCTCCGAAATCGGCAAGGCCGGACAATACCTACAAAACGAAGTGGTGGATATCGCACGCACGCACGGAATTCCGCTGGTTGGCCCGAACTGTCTCGGTGTGATGCGCCCGAAAGTAGGACTGAACGCGACCTTCGCGAAGAGCTCCGTAAAATGTGGTCAGGTGGCTCTAGTGGCCCAATCGGGCGCCTTCTGTACCGCGCTGCTGGACTGGGCCGATACCCAAGGATACGGCTTTTCCGCCGTCGCCTCGCTGGGGGCGACCGCCGATGTCGGTTTTGGCGATGTACTCGATTATCTGGCCGTCGACCCTGAAACACGTAGTATCCTGCTCTATGTCGAGGGCATCAGCGACGCACGCAGCTTTATCAGCGGACTGCGGGTTGCCGCGCGACTGAAGCCAGTCATTGTCGTCAAATCTGGACGGAATGAAAGTGGAACGCGCGCAGCCGTCTCACATACTGGAGCGCTGGTTGGCGCGGACCACGTGTTCGATGCGGCGATTCAACGCGCCGGCGCGGTTCGCGTCAAATCGGTCAGCGAGCTGTTTGCAGCTGCCCAATTGTTAGCCTCGGGAACCCGAGTCGAAGGACCGCGCCTGGCTATACTCACCAATGGAGGTGGACCGGGTGTCATGGCCGCCGATCGGGCAGCGGATCTCAATGTGCCGCTCGCCGAACTGAGTCAGCCAACCCACGTCAAGCTGAGCGAAGTATTACCGGAACACTGGTCACACAGCGATCCTGTTGACATCCTGGGCGACGCCACTCCTACTAGATACGGTACGGCAACCGAAACAATACTCGCCGATAAAGGTGTCGACGGGATCCTGGTGTTGTTGACACCCCAAGCGATGACCGACCCGACTAGCTGCGCACACGCAGTCATTGAAGCGGCTAAAAAATCGTCCAAGCCTGTATTGACCTGCTGGATGGGTGAAGGGCTGGTGGAGGGTGGACGCAAGGCCCTTTCGGAAGCGGGTATTCCACAATTTCGCAGCCCGGAGGCAGGCGTCGAGGCCTTTGGATATCTGGCCTGCTACCGTCGCAACCAGAAAGCCTTGTTGCAAGCGCCCGGACCGCTGTCGAAACACAAAGAACCGGACGTAGACGGCGCACGCCTGATTATCGAACACGCCTTGAGCGAGCGCCGTACAACCCTCAGCAGCGCTGAATCGAAAGCCGTTTTACATGCCTTCCAGATTCTGGCCTCGCCCTGTATCAACGTCAGTTCCGCCGCGGAAGCGTTGGTAGCTGCCGAGGGTGTAGGTCTGCCGGTCGTGATGAAAATCAATTCGTCTGACATCACCCACAAATCCGATGTTGGTGGGGTGCGCCTGAAAATCCGCGAACCGCGCTCGGTGCGGACGGCTTTTCGTGAGATTATCGATAGCGTAAAGGCGCAATGCCCTGATGCAAGAGTCGACGGCGTCACCATCGAACCCATGCTCGAACGTCCGCACGCACGGGAAATCATGATCGGAATCGTCACGGACCCTGTTTTTGGACCGATCATCAGCTTCGGCGCCGGGGGCACGGCGATTGAAATATTTGCCGATACCAACGTCGCGTTGCCACCGTTGAATGAATATCTCAGTACAGAGTTAATCAAAGGCACCCGGGCATCAAGATTTCTCAAACACTTCCGCAACCTGCCGGAGGCAAACCTCGATCAACTGGTGGACGCATTGCAACGAATATCCGAGATCGTCTGCGAGCTACCCGAAGTCCGGGAGCTGGACATCAACCCTCTTTTAGTCGATGAAAATGGCGTTATCGCTGTCGATGCGCGGGTGGTCGTCGCAAGGCCTGAAACCAGCACGGCACGCTATGGACACATGGCCATCCACCCCTATCCAGTAGAACTGGTTACCCAATGGCAGCTTGCCGACGGTACCGACGTCGTCGTCCGTCCGATCCGCCCCGAAGACGCCGAACTCGAGCAGGAGTTCGTACAATCATTATCGGCCGAGAGCAAATACTTCCGTTTCATGCAGAGCCTGGAAAAACTCACCCCGATCATGCTTGCCCGTTTCACCCAGATCGACTACGACCGGGAGATGGCATTGGTCGCCGTTATTAGAGAGGGTACTTCCGACGCCGAAATGCTCGGCGTGGTCCGCTACGTGAGCAACCCCGACCGACATTCATGTGAGTTTGCCTTAACGGTCAGCGACACCTGGCAAAGGCACGGAATCGGCCGGGAAATGATACGCCGCCTGATGGCGGTGGCACGCGACCGAGGTATAGAGGTAATGGAAGGCGAGGTTTTATCCAACAACACCAAGATGCTAGCACTATGCGAACGTTTGGGATTCCGCGTAGCCCATAACGGATTGGAACCCGATGTCGTTCAGGTTCGCCGACATTTATCATTCTGAAAAAAGCAGTTGATCCACCAAGACGCCAAGCTTATCGAGGAAAAGAGTATCTTTGGCGTAAGTAGCCAGATTGGTGAGGTTTTGAATCTAAACCCGACCCCGATCTGCCGCTCAATCAATCGACTCCATTGATCCATACTCTATATAATCGCAGGAATAACTGCACGCAGGATGGGTATGATATATACCCATGGGTATAAAGATTATCAATCCACAAAACTCAATGAATAATCCATGAAGAGACGGCTCAATTCGTTCCTGTTTATTTTGCTTATCGTCGCGGTAGCCTCAACCTTACATGCTGCCTCCTTTGAAGCGGTTAAGAGATCTGCCGAACAGGGAGATACCGCAAGTCAGTTCAAGCTGGGCCAGAGGTATGAAGCAGGTAAAGGCGTCAATCAGGACTTCGCCATGGCTGCCAAGTGGTATCGCAAGGCCGCCCAGCAGGGGCACAGCAAAGCTCAGACGAACTTGGGAAATCTCTATCGATGGGGTAAGGGCGTCAATAAGGGCTTTGACGAGGCTATGCGATGGTACCGAAAGGCCGCCGGCCAGGAAGACACCAAGGCCCAGATCAACATCGCCATGATGTACGCCAACGGTCTGGGTGTGGACAAGGACGAAGCCGAAGGCCGGAAGTGGCTTCAGCGTGCCGCCAGTGCGGGTGACACTCAAGCCATGGTTCATCTTGGGAACCTGTACAAGATGGGTAAAGGTGTTGAAAAGAACTACGAAATGTCCACCGAGTGGTTTCGGCTGGCGGCTGAGAAGGGTGATACCGTCGCCCAGCATACTCTGGGCCTGAGCTATTTCACGGGCAAAGGCCTCAAGAAGGACTATGCCCAGTCGGTCAAATGGCATCGTAAGTCCGCGAACAAGGGATATCCACCTGCCGAGTACAGTATGGGGCTGCGCTACACCAAGGGAAATGGAGTCAAGCGGGACTACAGTGCGGCAGTGAAGTGGTACCGCAAGGCAGCCAAGCATCGCCATCCAAGTGCTCAGAACAACCTCGGCCTCATGTATCGGAGAGGCCAGGGTGTCAGCCAGGATTACGGGGAGGCAATAAAGTGGTTTCGCAAGGCCGCCGAGCGCGGTCATCCTCAGGCTCAGTTCAATCTAGGAAACATGTACCTGAAAGGGCAGGGTGTTAAAAAGGACCCTGAAGAGGCCAGGAAGTGGTTCACTAAAGCGGCGAAGGCCGGGCACAGGGGCTCCAGGAAGGCCTTAGATTCGCTGTAAGGAGTTCAGCTACGCATCAGCCCCTCTCGCGGAATCAGGTTAAACTAAGCTGGTGGAGTAACGGTGAAAAAATTCTGTCATCATTACATTAACCACGCTAAATAGTCCCCGTCCGAAATGGGAGCGTAGTAATAGTTTTGCGCGCGCACTGTAAAAAATCAGACCACACCGAACATGAATGAATCGAAGTCCCGGCAGGATGTCTCCGAAAGATTACTGCATCTCGCCGTTCATGCGGCACCATCGGGTATACTGGTGGTGGAAGAGGGGGGAGGACGAATCGTATTTGCTAACGAGGCGCTTCTTAAGATGTTCGGCTACGGTGAGGAAGAACTGCTGGGCCAGACGGTAGAGGTCCTGGTGCCCGAGGCGCAGCGGGGACTTCACCGGCAGCATCTGAAGGCCTTCGGGAAAAATCCCGCCCCCAGGGAAATGGGAGCGGGCAGGGACCTCCACGGACTCACCAAGGATGGGAAGCGTTTTCCGGTCGAGATCGGCTTGCAAGCCGGCGAAACAGAAGAAGGAAAATTGGTGGTTGCAACGTTGATAGACATTACCCGGCGCAAGTGGATTGAAGAGCGATTACGCCGCCACGAAGAGGACCTGGAAGAACTTGTGGCGGAGCGCACGCGTGAACTCCACCGGGCCCAGGCGGAAAAAGAGCGGGTCATGGAACAACTCATCCAGGCGGAAAAGATGACGGCAATCGGCACCATGGCCAGTGGTATAGGCCACGAAATCAATAATCCACTCTATACCATACTGGGGATGGCGGAGGCCATCAGGGATGAAGCGGATATCAACCGCTGCCATGAATACAGCCGGCAGATCATTCAATACTCCGGGGAGATAGCGGAAATCGTAAAAAATTTTTCGGGTTATGTGCAGCCCAGCTCAAAGCACAACCTGCAGCAGGTGGATGTGAATGAACGTATTACCGCATCCATCACCCTGGCCAAACAGTCGCTACTGAGTGACGAGATCGAGATCACGGCGAAGACAGAGCCGGTCTCCCGGATTCTGGCCAAGTCGGAAGAGATCCAGCAGATCTTTTTCAATATTATACGCAATGGTATCCAGGCCATCGATGGCAAAGGGCTGGTGGAAATAGACAGCCGCCAGGAGGGGGAGCGGGTAATTGTGCGGATTCGGGACTCGGGAAAAGGGATCCCGGATGCAGACAAAGGCCGGATTTTCGACCCGTTTTTTACTACCAAGGGACCACATGAAGGGGAAGGATTGGGACTCTACGTTGTCCAACAGATTGTCATAAAATATAATGGGGTTATATATATGGAAAGCGGATCTGGGCGGGGAACGCTGTTCACCATCGAGTTTCCAGCTGTGAATTATGGATAGAGTTTAACGCCACGGCCTCGCACCGATGGACAAGGAAGGCTATCCATTTTCCAAACCAATTTAGAGAGATTACCATGCAGCATCATATTCTGGTAGTAGACGACGAAGCGGATGTCCGCAAGGTCATCCGTTTGCAACTGAGTGGGACCCATTTTGAGGTTCTGGAAGCCGAAGAAGGCGGCCAGGCTATAGATCTACTCAATGATAATGCACTGACCGTGGATGTCATTATCTGCGACGTGCGCATGCCTAAGATCGGTGGGGTGGAAACCATCGCGTATTTCCGCAAGGAGTTTCCGTCCACCCCGGTCATCGTCCTGACCGGTTTTCCAGATATCGATCTGGCGGTGAAGTTTTTAAAGGAGGGGGTGGTTGAGTACCTAGTGAAACCGGTGGAAAAGGAAAAACTGATCGAAGCCGTAGAGAAAGCCGAAGCCAAGCGGACGCTTTTCACCGGATCCTCTACACCAACGATGCGCCCATAAAGGCTTCAGTGCGTAAGATTGTTATTCGAATACCCATATCGTGTAGCTGCCGGGGGTTGTTGCCAGATTGTTTCATCTCGGTATCACTATGAAAAATGATTTATCAAAGCATTCCACCGGGCTCGCCGCACTTCACCATCGGGTCAGAGGAGGCCATCCTGGCCTCCTCTGACCCGATACCCACCCGATAGTAGCCAAGCTTCGCGTAGGGGTTTATTTTTTACCACTGTATTCACATTTACATATATCGGTCCGGATATGCTGGACAAGATTCCTGATTTCTTTGTCACTGAAGGTAGTGCTCCAGGGGGGCATGCTCTCGGACAGCCCCACAGATACCCCGCCATTTTTAATCACTTTGAAGAGATACTCATCGGTACGTGCAGAGATGATTGGTTTGTTCGTAAGGTCTTTTGGTTTTACATCAAGGGAGTCGGCAAGTACTCCGTCACCTTTACCTTCCGGGCCATGACAGCTTACACAATTCGCCATAAAATTACCTGCGCCCGACTGCATACCGCCCTGCCACGCCTGCTGGCTCGTATAGTCAGGTTCCTTGTCTGCCGCGGCCAGCAGAATTACCTGTGACATCGCAGGTGCAGACAAGCATAAGACGCTACCAAACATTGCCGTAAAGAGAAACAATTGTATGGGTTGACAGTTCATAAGGGATCACCTCCAGGTTAAGGGAATTTGGATACAAGAAATAAGAAAATTCGTTTTAGCCTATATATATTTCATGGTTTTCCATTAAATGAGTAGTATCAAAAGATCACCAGGTGACTGTTGGGTAAAACCAGTGTTTAACCATCCACTCATTATCATCAAGCAGGGGTACGATATCCCTGTCCTTGAATGCCTTCGGTGGCACCCCCATTCTCATCCCCATCGAGGTATTGTGACAGGAATTACAACCCAGGGTGGGAGATTCATAGGTGCTCATATATAACGGGCTTAACAAGCTGATGACCACAATAAAGACGCCCAAAAAGGCGATGGCCCTGGTGGCAAACCTGGCTTTAAATGCTATTCCGAAAAGATGTTTGGCTTTATCAAAAAGGCGATTACTAATGTGAGGGGATATTTCGCTTTTATTTGTCCTGTTTTTAAGATAATAGGGTAAGGCAGCCAATAGAATAAAAAAGACAAGGGGCAGATAGAGACCCAGAAACGTGGCCATAAATCCCTTAAAGTGCATGAACGGCCCCAGCAGAAAAAGAATGAACCACTCCGGAGCCGGAATAAAGGCACCCTCAAGCGGCATGGGAATAATCTCCGGGTCCTGTGTAGGCATAGGTATGTAAATTGCCAACAGTGTAATAATGATAAAAAACGGTAAAGTTAACATACTATGTTTCAACAGGTATCTGGGTATACCGCCCTTCTTTTTCCTTACCATGGAAAGGGTGTGAATATCTATCAAAACCAAGGTAATTACCGGCAGCAGCAGGATGTGTACAACAAATGCCCGATTCAAGGTGAACACGCTGATAAGAAATTCCTTGATGGGGGGGCCAACATAAGGAAGGGTGCCGAAATAATTGGGTACCATTTCCATGAACCAGTAGCCTTTCCATTCCCAAGGCAGAATAAAGCCGGTCACCAAAAATGCCAGCATAGGGAGAAGCAGCAGCGACCCTGTAAGCCAAATTGTTCTGCGTTTATAATTGAGAAATTCTTTTCTTAACAGGCTCCTGGTTAAATGCACGATGATTGAAACAAACAAAAATAAAGCAAGCCATCGATGCGTATCCCTTAGCCACGCACCAATGGGCATATGCTGATACAGGTATTGCACACTGGCATAGGCCTCACTCAGATCGGGCCTGTAAAAAAAGATTAAAAAAATACCGGACAGGAATTGCAGAACAAGAAAAACCAGCCCAACCCCGCCAAAAAAGTGCCGCCAATGATGGCGTTTTATATTCATGTTTATTGTTTAGACTCGCCCTTGACGAAATGCTTAAGCAAAACGAATTGTTCGCCACTTGCGCCAGTTTCAGCCCGGTAAATAAAAGGGTGTTTAATGGGTGACCCTTCGGGCGAAAAGTGGGTCTCCCCGGTTACACCCTGATAGTGAACAGTTAGCATGGCTTTGCGTACTTCAGAGCTTTTGGTAGTAGCTGCTGTTTTGATCGCGTTGGCAACAAACATGAAGCCGTCATAGGCCAGGGCGATAAAACGATCCGGTACGCCGCTTTTATATTTTTTATAGTCCCGCATAAATTTTTCTGTCTGCGGGGTGTCATACTCCGGCGCAAAGCTGTTATAAAGCAGTGTCGCAGTCGTTGCCGTTTTGCCCTTTTTTAGATAGGCATTTGTATAAAGGTCTTCGCCACCGATGATGGGTAGCTTCAACCCGGCCTGGTTAATCGCCAGGGCTAGCTGGGCGCCTTCATCATCCCCACCGGTATAGATAACGGCGTGCAAGGAGGCAGGCGTTTTCTTGAGGGCCTCGACAACATGTTTAACATCACGTTTTCCGGTAAAGGTGTCATAGGTGTCAGCAATCAGTTTTAGCTTACCACCATGTTTGGCAACGGCCCTTCTGAACAAGGCACTCAGATCAAGTGAGTAATCATAATCTGAAGAGGTCACCAAAGCATAATTTGTATAGCCAAAGTCTTCTACGGACAGGCGTATCAATTCATCTGTGGCAAATTCATCTGCCAGCGAAAAACGAAAAATATAGGGACCACTCTTGCCGATTCGGCGTCTGCTGCCAACTGCAATAAATATTGTTTGGCTATCATTGGCCAAGTGAGTAGCGGCGAAGGTTGACCAACCAGTAGGCGCTGCAAATATCGCGACTACCCTTTGCTGGATCAATTCCCGTACCGTTTCATCCGTTAACTCAGGATCGCCTTTATTGTCATAATGAATGACCTCGATCGCCTGCCCATTTATTCCTCCATTTGCATTAAATGTCCTGGCGGCCATCGTTATACCTTCCAGTATTCTCAAGCCATAAAATTCTGAGTCACCTGTCTCAGGTCCGATCACGCCTATCTTCAGGGCCCGCGCTTCTTCTATCGGCTTTGGTTCTGCTGGTATTTCATGTTGTGCCACTACAGGTGAATGAATGACATCCCGCTCATCAACACTCCCGCTGATGTCTTGCTTATCATCCGAACAGCCCTGGACGATAGCTAAAATAATTGCGCTGAAAATGAGCGGTATCTTTCTATTCATCTTGCCCTCGATTTAACCCGGATATTTCATAAATTACACACGCCCTCGCTTGATCCTTGCTTCCACAAGGGATTTTGCTCAGTCGGCCGTAATCGTGGATACGCAGCTCCTTCACACAAATCCGCCGGGAGCGGATTTGAACAGCTTCGCTGGCCAGAAGGGCGGAAGACAGGATGCCTGGAGTAAAATTCCTTGTGGAAACAAATCTCTACGCGATCATCGCGCAAATTCATGAAACATCCGGGTTAATAC